>NZ_JANSJJ010000018.1:0-18950 GCF_047502715.1 Synechococcus sp. H55.10 | reverse complement strand
GATGGCAAACTTCCCTGAGGAAGCGCGAAGATTGACAACACAACCTTAAAACATCCGTTAAGTTCTGTCAACTGGCTGTGGGAAATCTGAGAAGGGATCCCCCAGCCTCAGCGGTTGGAGCGGCGACTGCCGGTGGGGGAGAAGAGGGCTTCCAGGGCCTGGCTGAGGGTTGGCTCCATCACCACCCGGTCTTCGTAGGCGGCGATGACCCGGGTGAGCTGGGGCAGGCGGCCCTGTTCTGCCTCCAGGTAGAGGGGCTGGACGTAGAGAAGCGAGGTCTCAATGGGGATGACCAGCAGGGTGCCCAGGTTCACCCGCGACCCGTGTTCGTTCCAGAGGGCGATTTGCTCGGAAATGGCGGGATCCTGGTTGACCCGCGCCTCTACCTGTTCCGGCCCGTAGATAAGGCGCTGCTTGGAAAACTCATACACCAGCAGCTTGCCGTAGTTTTCCCCATCGCAGCGGGCGGCCATCCAAGCCACCATGTTCTGCTTGTTGAGGGGGGTGAAGGGGGAAAGCAAGACGAACTCGGGCCGGTTTGGGGATCCCTTTTGTGGCTCCTCCGGCAAGGTGAGGATGAGGTACTGGGGCTGCATGGGAAGGCGTCGCCGGTTGCGGAATTGGTTGGGGATCTGCCACTGGTCTTCCCGGTTGTAGAAGAGGCGGGGATCCGTCATGTGGTAGGCGGCAAATTGCTGCACCTGCAGGCGGAAGAGATCCTGGGGGTAGCGGATGTGCCGCCGCAGCGGCTCCGGCATGGCCTCTAGGGGCTGGAACAGGCTGGGGTAGATGCGGGCGTAGGCTTGGATGAGGGGATCCCGAGGGTCGGCGATGTACCAGTCGATGCTGCCGTTGTAGGCGTCCAGCACCGCCTTGACCGAGTTGCGGATGTAGTTGAAGGGGAAGCCGGGCAGATGCTCGGAGTAGGGGTAGCGGCTGCTGGTGGTGTAGGCATCGAAAAACCAGTAGAGTTTGCCACCTTGAATCACCAAGTAGGGATCCTGGTCGTAGAGCAAAAAGGGCATCACCTGGCGCACCCGTTCCCGGATCTGGCGGCGATAGAGAAAGCGGCTGCTGGGGGAAAGCTCGCGGCTGAGAAGGATGCGCAGATCCCGGAAGTGCCAGGCGTAGAGAAAGCGCTGCCAGAGGTGGGGGATGGGCACGCCGCCCGTGCCGCGGTAGCTGCTGTAGACATAGCGATCGGCAGCGGGATAGTCCAGCTCCCTTGCCTCGGCTCCCACAAACACGTCGGTAGTGGTCAGCTCGCCGTAGTAGAGAGCCGGCTGATCCACTTCCAGCACCTGCGCCACCTCCGGGTAGCGGGGAGAAACCCGCGGTGGGATATCCGATAGAAAAAAGTCCGGCAGTCCCTCTGGGGTAACCACGTTCACCGGGCTGAGGGTGAGGCCATAGCCGTGGGTGTAGAAAAACCGCTGGTTAACCCAAGTTTGGGCCGTAGGCGGCACCTGGGCAAAGTCCAATTCCCGCGCAGCGTGCATCACCTGGCGCAGTTCCCCGCCAATGCGGTAGCGATCTACATTCACATAGGGAAACTGGTAGTAGGGACGGATCTCCTGCAGTTGGCGATAGGTGGCCAAGAGGGGCTCCGTATCCCAAAGACGCACGTTGCGCAGGGTGGATTGATTTTGCTGCAGCGTTGCCAGCGTCAGGGATCCCTCTTCTGGAAAGGGCTTTACCTCCACCTCGGCCAGGCCAAAGCCGGCGCGGGTAAAGCGGATGTTGTGCTCAATGTAGGGGCGCTCCAGCTCTAGCTCGTTGGGCGTGACCAAAAGGGTTTTCACCAGTTGCGGGTAAAGCCGGGTGGTCAGCAGCCCAAACCCCAGGTAGGCTCCCCACAGCAGAGCCGGCGCCAGCAGGGAACTGGCCCAGGCAGGGCACCAGGATTTGAAAAAGGGAAGGCGGAGGCGGATCCCCTGGCGGGCCAAAACCCAAAAGCCAACCGCTGTCAGGAAAGCCACCCCGCTGATTAGAGTCGTGGCCGGTAGGGTGGCGTGGACATCGGTAAAACCGGCGCCAAAGACGACGCTGCGGGTGGAGTAGAGCAGCTCATAGCGCTCCAGCCAGTGGCCCCAGGCGCGAATTAAGAACAGGGATCCCGCCAGGATCAGCAAGTGCCGCTGGGCAAACAGGGAAAGGGCCAGCGTCAGCCGCTGCTCCGATAGCCCTAGCTCCACCAGGTAGATGAGCGCTGTCGTGATCAGAGTGAGCAGCACCAAGTTGAAGCACCAGTGCTGCAGCGTCTCCCAAAAGGGCAGGCCGAAAAGAAAAAAGCCCAGATCGCGCCTAAAAATCGGATCCGACTCCCCCACAGGCACTTGGTGCAGCCAGAGCAGCAGCGCGAACCAGTGCTGAGAAAGAGACCAGGCCAAGCAGCCGCTCAACCCCAGGGCAATGGCCCAGGCCCAGGCTGTGTTGGCGCCCCGCCAGCAGGCGCGGATGTTGGATCCCACCACCGCCAGGGCAAAGACAAAGGCGCCTAGGCCCAGCCCCCAGCGAGCCATCACCCGCGTCCACAGCACCGGTAGGGCGTTCAGCTCGGCAAACCAGGCCAGATCTACATAAAAGGCCGCCAAGCCGCTGATGGCCAGGATCCCTAGCCCCACCCAAAGTAACAGGAGCAACCCTCGCCGCAACCGCTCCATGGACTCAGGGCATCCCACTCAAACTCGCTCTTGATCCTAGCCCTTGCACCGCCTCCAGCAAGCCCGCCGGCCCGCCGTCCACCCGCACCACTGGGATCCCGACTTGGGCCTGCAACTCTTGCCAGCTCAGATCGTCTAGAAAGCGCTCCCCATCCTTAAGAGCAATCTGGGGCAAAAGTAGCCCATCGTAGCTTGCCAAGTTTTCAACGGATTTCAAAGCGCTGAGGATGTCCTGCCCTGTCAGCAGCCCGGTTACCGTCAGGGTCTGTCCCCAGAATTGGCTGGCAATGGGCAACAGATCCAACTGCAGCCCCCGAATGCTGTTCATCCGCTTGACCACGGGCTGGAAGGCCTGTTCCACGGCGTTGCCCACCACCCAGAGAACTTTGAGGGGAGCAGGGATCCCAGCCGGCAGCCGCACCTGCTCGAACTCGCTCAAGAACAAGCGCAGGGATCCCACTCCATTGCCCAGTTGGGGGTAATCTTCGTAGTGCTCTGCCGGCGGCAATTCCCGACCCGCCAGCAGATACCACTCATCAGCCAGCCAGGCAAAGGTGGATCCCAATTCTTGCCGAAACTGCGCCTGCAGCGCTTCCACCTGCGCAATCACCTCCGCCGCTTTGGCAGCATCTACCGGGATTAGCTCATCATTGGGGGGGCGAAAGCGGGTTAGCCCCACCGGCACCACCGCCGCCGAGAGGACGGTCGGGATCCCTTCGACGGGTTGGCCAAAAGCGGCCAAGTCCAGAAGGGTGCGAGTTAGCTGCTCCCCATCGTTCCAGCCTGGGCAGACCACCACCTGGGCATGCAGTTGCAGGCGGTGTTGGCGAAACCAGGCCAACTGCTCCAGGATCAAGCCGGCACGCGGGTTTTTGAGCAGGCGGCTGCGCAGCTCCGGGTCGGTGGCATGGACCGACACATAGAGAGGAGAAAGGCGCAGGCGGGCGATGCGCTCCCACTCGGCAGTGGTCAGGTTGGTAAGGGTGAGGTAGCTGCCGTAGAGAAAGCTGAGGCGGTAGTCGTCGTCTTTGAGGTGCAGCGTTGCCCGCATCTCAGGGGGCTGTTGGTCGATAAAGCAAAAGGGGCAGGCGTTGTTGCATTGGATGAGACCATCGAACAAAGCCGTCTCAAACTCCAGCCCCAGATCCTCGTCTATGTCTTTTTCCAGCTCAACCGTGCGCTGGATCCCTTGGTTGTCCAGGATCTCCAGGCAGAGATATTCATCAGCACACAAGAAGCGATAGTCAATGAGGTCGCGGGGCCGCTCGCCGTTGATGCTCACCAGGGCCTCCCCAGGCCGAATGCCCACCTTTGCCGCCAGGGATCCGGCCACCACAGCGCTGATGCGGGCGGGCTTGAGGCTAGCACGAGACATGGCGCGCCCAGAGCCTAAACCTACTCCAAACAGCGGCGAATTGCTGCTTCCAGCTCCGACTGGCTGAGCTCGGTAACCACAAACACCTCTTGCACGCTGCTGCCCTTGCGGGCAACCAACTTGTATCCCCCTCGAATGGGCACCGAAACCCGCAACTGCAACTGCGGGATCCGCCCCCGACTGCAAGATAAGGCACCGGGAGTCACGGTTTTGATGCCCGCTTGCCTGGCCAGGCGCTCCAGGACAGGGATCAGCCCAGAAATGTGAGTGGAGTGGTTCCAAACCAGACGGCCAGAAGGCTCAGACATAGCGGCAACGCAACAGTGAGGGGGGCTGGATCTCCATGCTAAGCTCTTGCCCTTGCAACTGAGAATAAGCCTTGGCGAACTCTCCAAGTACAGGCATTTTCAGAGGGTTTTCTCTGTGCTAGTTTAGCGGCAGCAAGCGCAAGGGTCTCCTGACTTATGGTTGCCGAGCAAGTCATCCTAGAGATTCCCGAAGCCATCCTGAAAGGCCTGCAGAATGGGACCTACGAGCGCGTAGGCGGCGTGGTGCGAGAAGTGGCTTCTAAGCAGGTGGTGGCCTGGCTGAGAGAAACAGGGGGCTTGACACTCCCAAATAGCATTGGCAACTGGATCCCGGGAGTGGATATCATCAACGGGATCCTTGCCAACATTCAGTTGAGACAGATCAACCTAAGACTCATTGACATTAGCAATAAACTAAACACTGTCTTAGGCTTAACCCAATTCAATACTGCTCTTGGTCTGGCTAACCTGGGTTTGTCTGCCATAGGCTTTGCGGTCGTTATCTCTAAGCTTGATCAAATTGACTCTCGAATTCAACATCTTCAACAATCCATCTCAGAGCTCAAGGATACAATAGATAGATCGCTCCTTGCTAAGGCCAAGTCTGCTATCAACGTTGCAGAAATAGCTTTGAAGATGTCTTCCCAGACCAACAGGAAGCGATTGGTAACCGAGGTCATTCAGCCTCTGCTTGAGGCCGAGCACTATTATCAAGCTGCGTGGGATTCCAATTGGAACGAGAACAACGGCATTTTGGCTCGCGAGTACATCTTAATCCTATCTTTAGTCTATGTTACAGAGATTAAATGTTACTTAGAGCTGGAGGAGCATGAGATGGCTCTGAAGCGCCTGGCAGAGGCAGAGGAAATTTTAAAACCTCGTATTAGAGATTACATCAAGCTTTTATTGACCAAAAATCCTTCAGGATATCTCCACAGGACTTGCCAAGGAGTCAGCCTATCGAGCGTTGTGGAGATTCTCAAGTATGCAACGGGTGAATCCGATACGAATAAGCTGTTTGACGAATATATACGACCGGCTATTTTCAGCGCACAAGACATTGAATCCTATCTTGATAGTATGCCGATAAGATCTAGGAATGCCATCCTTGCCCTCATTTCCCCATCTCTGGTTGGTTTAGATTGGACATTCTGGGATCGCCTACCCTGGAACACCGCTGCTCGGAGAGACGTCATTTTCAAGCTAATGTCTCGAGTAAATCAAGTTATAGCGACTGCCCAGTCCATGATCGAATTGGACAGGAGGCTAGAAGGCTACAGATACGAAGTCACTGAAATGACTCGGCTTGGCCTCAGCTACCAAGAGTGGCAAAGTCTGGTTTTGCCACCGAGGAGCTCGCCGGAGAATCCGGACTCCAAGGTTTTGCTTCTGCTGCCGGCCTAGGATCAATGGGGGTAGAATCCACCGCCCAAACCAAATAGAACTGCCAGTATGCCAATACCAACAGCGACTCCAGCCGCCAGCTTCAGATCCTCCTTTAGCTTCTCAGCGTCCGCTCTTTCCTTTATCGCCGTCAATAGAAAAAGCTGATCCTCTCCGCTAAGCCCGCTTATAAACTCAGGGGATAAAGACTCAAGGGAGAGACTCTTAAAGTAGTCGATCCTGCTCCTGTAGTAAAGCTGAAGTTGAGTGAGTTCCGCACTTTTTTCTTTCTCATGTAGGGCAATTTTTGACTTCGCCCTTTCTTGGAAACTTTTGGCTGTCTCCACTTGCGCTTTACTGTACCTGTCAGAAAATGCTGACCAAGCAAATGCAAAGGCAATGATTACAAGTATAGTACCAATCGCTCCCCAGCCTCCTAAGAAAGCCAAAAAGCCCAAAAACAAAGAGAAAAGGCAGTTCTGTATGTTTTCATCCTTAGTAAGGAAGGCATAATCAACTCTGGCATCCTCTTCCTTAATGCCGATTGAAATAAGGTTTCTCCTTAGCTCGGACTTCACTTGCTCTATCTTTTGATTGTAGTTAACTTCGATACTTTCCTTGCGACGCTCTATTTCCTTTGCAGCTTTCTGTATCTTGTCAGGGTCGAACGGCCAAGTGCTGCCGTCTTGGGTGCTATAGCTGGGTTTGGCTTTCAGGCCTGGGCTATACTCGCTCCCTTTGGTCTGCGGAGCCTGGGAAGCCCTTTGAGAGTCGTAGGCTTTTCGCTTGACAGGGTCACTTAGTATCGTGTAGGCCTCTTGGATCGACTTAAACTTTTCTTCAATGTATTGTCGAGCCTTGTCCGGTGTACCGGGAGGGAGACGATCCGGGTGATACTCTTTGGCAAGCCGCCTGTAGTTCTCTTTAATTTCTTCAAGGGTCGCGTCAGGCTTTATTTCCAGCTCGCGGTAGAAATCTTTCATGAAGGGATCCCGTCTTTGCTACCTTGCCAGGAGGATTCTACTGTTACCGCTGAAAGCCTGTAAAGTGCTGTTTGATACCAGTTTGTTGTGGGTTGGCTACAACAGCACTTGAGTTTTTAACCAACGGGAGCGGAAGAGTTGGGTGACCAAGGAGCCACAACCTCGCCCAAAATGCCTTGGAGATCCCCTACCTGCGGTTGCTGTCCTGATTTTGGCCGGGGGCAACAGCCGCCGCATGGGATCCGACAAGGCTTTGGGGATGGGATGCCTCGTGCCACAATGGGTGAAGATTTGCTCTGTTTTCTATCTCGGCGCCGTGCTCAAGCCCCTGTACTATCGCGAGATCCCTTGTCCAGACACTGCCCAGGTGCTGCGCTGGCTGCAGGAGTGTATCCCCTTGCCTCAGGGCAGCCAAAAACTGCCGACCGCCACCGGCCTGCGCCTGCAGGGATGTGGGGCCGAGCTGGCCGTTTTCCTCTGGTCGGGGCTGAACACCACCTATCTCAAGGTGTTCCAGTGGTCGGAGCGGCCTTTCCCCCGGCAGGGGCGCTGGCTGAGAGAGCTGGAAAAGGCTATCCAGAGCCAGTATCCCCACCGCTACCCGCAGTTGCCAGCTATCGATCTCAGCCAGGGATCCATCTTTGAGCAACTGGAGCCTTTTTACCCGCAGACGGTGAAGTATTTCCGCCGCATTCCCAACGGCGAGTTTGACCTGCAGCGGGTTTACTGGTGGGAGAAGCGCTGGCGGGAAGAAGTGCAATCCCCCCATCCTCAGCGGCAGCCGGTGCTGTTTCGCCAGCCGGCCCCTGAACCTGCCCCCTTGGAGTGGGACTTGGTGATCGTGGGCGGGGCGCTGGGGGCCATCTACGGTGCGGCCATGGCCCGCTTAGGTTACCGCGTGGCCCTGGTGGAACGGCTGCCCTTTGGCCGCATGAACCGGGAGTGGAACATCTCGCGGCGGGAGCTGCAGACGCTAGCGGAGTTCGGCCTCCTCAGCCCCGAGGAGATAGAGAGCCTCATCCTCAGGGAATACACCGATGGGTTCAACAAGTTTTTTGATGGCAACAGCCCTGTACGCGCCCCCGTCCTGCACACGCCGACGGTGTTGAACCTGGCCATCGATGCCGAAAAGCTCCTGCAGCTCTGCGGCCAGATCCTGAGATCCTGCGGCGGCACCATCTACGAGCGCACGGAGTTCCGGCGGGCCTACATCGAAGACCAGGGCGTCACGGTGGTGGTGAAAGATTTAATCGGCCAAGCTGAGTTTCGGCTGGGATCCCGCCTGTTGGTGGATGCCATGGGGACGGCCTCGCCCATTGCCCAGCAGCTCTACCGCCATCATGCTTTTGATAGCGTCTGCCCCACCGTCGGGGCCACCATTGCAGGAGGGTTTGAGCCGGGAGTATGGGATCCCCAATTTGGCGACATCCTGGCCAGCCACGGGGACATCAGCCGCGGTCGGCAGCTCATTTGGGAGCTCTTTCCCGGCCCCGGCGAGGATCTCACCTTCTACTTGTTCCACTACCACCAGGTACATCCGGAAAATCCGGGATCCCTGCTGGAATTGTACGAAGACTTTTTCACCATCCTGCCGGAGTACCGCCGCTGCAACCCAGAGCGCCTGCAGTGGAAAAAGGCCACCTTCGGCTACATTCCCGGACGGTTTAGCCCGCAGCGGACTCCAGAGGAGCCCTTCGACCGCGTCCTCTTGATTGGGGATGCGGCGGCCCTGCAATCCCCCCTGAGTTTTACCGGGTTTGGATCCCTGGTGCGCAACTGCCCCCGCCTCTGTGACCTGCTGAACACAGCCCTGCGCCACAACCTGCTCAAAGCCTCTGACCTGGCCCAGATCCGCGCCTACCAGGGCAACTCCGCCGTCACTTGGCTGTTCTCGCGGGGGATGATGGTGCCCACCGGCAAGGTATTGCCCCCCGAACGCATCAACGCCATCCTCAACAGCTTTTTCGGCATTCTCGCCACCGAGCCGCCAGAGGTGGTGGATGATTTCATCAAAGACCGGGCCGGCTGGCTGGCCTTTAACCGCATGGCCATCAAAGCGGCTTGGCAAAACCCGCGGCTGCTGCTGTGGATCTGGGAGGCCGTAGGGGCCAAGGGCTTTGCCCAGTGGCTACCTACCTACTTCGGCTATAGCGGGCTGGCCTTGACTTCAGCTTTGCTGAGGGGCTGGCTCCCAAGGCTAGTGCGGCGCCTGCAGCCCTGGTTGGAAGTCCATTATCCCCGCCTGTGGCTGCGCTGTCTGCACTGGAGCTACACCCTCACCTATGGAGTGGGGCAGCCGCGCATCGAGTTTCATCTCCCCGCCCCCAGCTCTCCTGTCCCGGAAAATATCCAGAACCCAGTACCCACTTGGATAGAAGAAAGGGCCTAGGCTGGAGACTTTCGCCACGCCAGTTGTTTCTGGGCTTTCGCTCTTTTGGAAGCACCATCTCTCTGACGCCCCCAGGAAAGGTGGGCGTCAACTGCTTTGTCAGCAGAGTCAACCAGCAAAAAATCTCGATGAGTGCTGGCAGTCCTTACTTGGGTTTGCTAGCAGTTATCTGCGCAGGATTGTTCGCTGGAGCGCTCATCAGGCAAAGCTCACCTCTTTGGTGTTGAAGCATCCTATCTCCAGGTAGTGACCAGTGGCAAAAGAGTCGTGTCCGCCTGTTCTTTAGTCTTGGCAATTGGCCTAAGTTGAGTATATAGTCAGTGCCTAACATCCAGGTTCAGATCGACGACGGATGGGAAAAGATCCCAGTTTCAATTCTGTCGAGAGATTGCTGAACTCCTCTTTTGCAAAACCTCTGTTTTCGCAAGGAAACCCTCTAGGACTGAGCCCAATGGTTTACACTTTTGAGATCATCGGCATTGCCCCTGCCCTCGAGTTCTTCTGTCAGCAGCAGGAGCTGGCAAAGCGGCCCTGTGGGGTGGAATACTTAGGCACCAGCCCTTGCACCTTGGATGCGCTGCTGGGATCCCTGGAGGAGGTGCCGGCCCGGCGGGGTTGGGATTGGGATCAGTTGGTGGAAACCGTCATCTGCTTTTGGTGTAGCAACCCCGATTTGGTGAGTTTGTGGCAGTCTCGCTTTCGGGATGCTGGGCAAGATGCCCTGTTGGTCTCGCGGGTGGGGCACATTCGCTCGCTGCAACAGGAGTTTGAGTGGCTGCTCAACCAATGAGGGCCATCAGCGGCTAGGCTAAGGTCAGAACTGGCTTGTAACCACCCATGAGCGACACGGTTTTCGGCAAGATCATCCGCAGGGAGATCCCGGCCCAGATTGTCTACGAAGATGAGCGGGCCATCGCCTTCAAAGATATCGCCCCTCAAGCCCCTGTCCACATCTTGGTGGTGCCCAAGGAGCCTATCCCCGGCATTGCCCAGGCCAAGCCCGACCAGGAAGCGTTGCTGGGGCATCTGCTATTGACGGCTCAGCGGGTGGCCGCCGAGGCAGGTTTAAACAAAGGTTATCGACTGGTGATCAACGAAGGGGAGGACGGCGGGCAGACCGTCTTTCACCTACACATCCACATTCTCGGCGGTCGAGCGATGGGTTGGCCGCCGGGTTAGGCGATGGCTTTTCCCACCAATCGGAGCCTCTGCAGGTACAATCCTGTCATTACCGAGAACAAACGGCGGGCGGGGTCTGGAACCGATGGAGTGGCATGTCACCGATGCAGAGAGCCTGATGATCATCGACCAGGAGGTGGGCAAGCACGAGCTTTCTCCTGCCGAGTATGAAGTGGTTCGCCGTGTTATTTATGCTACTGCCGACTTTGAGTACTTGAACCTTATCCGTTTTGGCAACGAAGCCTTGCAAGCTGGAGCGGCGGCTCTGGCAGCGCGTACCACCATTGTGGTAGATGAGCCGATGGTACAGGTAGGCATTGCCTGGGCCGTCCAGAACACCTTTTCTAACCCCATCTACTGCGGCAGCGAAGCGATTACTCGCCCCCAAAAAGATAAGACCCGCTCTGCTTGGGGATTGGAAACCCTGGCCCAACGCTATCCTGAAGCAATCTTTATCATTGGCCAATCCCAAACGGCTCTTTCCACGTTGGTTCGGTTGATTACAGAAAAGGAGGTGGCTCCTGCTCTGGTCATCGCCACGCCGGCTGGGTTTGTGAACGTGGTGAAAGCCAAGCAGGAGCTGGCCGATTCCATGGTGCCTCATATCCGCACCGAGGGACGCAAGGGGGGCCCTGCAGTGGCTGCGGCGGTGTTGGATGGCCTGCTGGACTTGGCTTGGCACGCCTATGTACGGGCCAGCAGTGCAGACCATTCCGGCAAATCTGCTAGCGGGTAGATGGGCATTGACAAGGGATCCCTATTGATTTGATGGAGTGGGTCTGGATTGAGCTGATCCAGATCACAGGCTTGGCGGGATCTCCGTCATGCCTCCCTCAGTCCGACCTTGAGAAGATGGGAGCCATCTTCTCAGTGCTGGACAGTAGAGAGCCTAAAGCGAAGGATCCGGTCATGCGGCAGTTCATCTGGGTTTGGGGAAGCGGCTGGCTTTTGGCTTTGGCCTTGGCCCCGGCAGGGTGGGCCCAAGCGGAGGTGGCGGCTCTTTTGCCCGCTGGACAGCCGGCTATAGCGCCCTCTCTCCCTGCGCCGCCGGACATCGACCGGAGGGAAGCTCGGCTCAGCCCCTACCAGCGCTGGCAACAGCAGCATGCTGCTGCGGAGATTCCCTCTTCTGGATGCGGGGAGGTTTTCTACCGCCTCTCTCAGGAAGCGGAACAGAGCCCAGAAGGGCTGCCTTTTCCACTGCAGCCAGACGGGATCCCTTTGGGAGAAGACAGCCCTTTTTTCCTGCATCCCAACGGGCTGCGCTACCGACAGTCTTATTGAAGTTTGGAGGGAAGTTTTTGCATCGGCAGAGCGGCTGTTTCCGAACCTGGCGAATCTCCCCTCTCCCCTAGGGAGAGAGGCTGGGGGCGAGCTGCGAGTACTGGCCTTGCCCCAGGCCAACCCTAAATCTCCCCTCTCCCCTAGGGAGAGGGGCTGGGGGTGAGGGATCAGTAATGATTCCCCACTTTGCGGTGGTGGATGGCAGTGAGGCCCTCCAGGTTGGAGACCCGCCCGGCTTCCACCGTGCTGTACACCACCCAGTGGTCGCTGGTTTCCAGACGGCTGACCACACGGCATTCCAGGTAGGCCAGGGCATCGGCCAGGATGGGGGATCCGTTGGCGGCGGGGTAAGTTTTGATGCCGGCAAAGCGGTCGGCCCCTGGTGGGAAGCGCTTCAGGAAGTGGCGCATCAAGGGCTGGTAGTGGCCCTCCGGTAAGGCGTTGAGGACGAAGGTATCCCCCACCTGCAGGAAGGACTCGATGGCCCGGTCTTTGGCCACGGCAACGCTGATCCCCGGCGGATCGCTGCTGGCCTGGGCCACCCAGGAGGCGAGCATGGCGCTGGTGGCCTGCCCTTTGCGAGCGGTGAGGATGTAGAGGCCGTTGCTGATGCGGCCCAGGGCGCGATCCAGGTCGGCATCGAGGGCTTTCATCTGCTGAATGCTGCGATCCCGGGTCAGCCATTGCCCCAAGTCGGTACCCGCTTCTTCAGCCACTTGCAGCAGAGCTTCGCTGGCAGGCTGCTTGAGCAAAATCGGGGCAAACACCTCTTTGGCACCGATCTCCTGCAGCGTGTTGCGGCAGAGGTAGACCGACTCATCATCTTCGCCGCCCGACTCGAAGAGGCCAAAGCCCTGCTTGCTGTGGGCAGAGGCCAAGAGGGTTTTCAGCAGCACCTGGGTGGTGGCCGCATCTGGCCCCGATTGGGGCGGCATGCCTATCACCACACCGGCGGCCAAGCTCATCAGCTCGCGCACCTCGTGGGCATCCACCAGCCGCAGATCCACCAGCTCCACCTGGGTGCCGGTTTTTTGGATCCCGTGGGCGATGGCTTGAGCCAGCACTTCCGCCTGGCCATATCCCGACAGGTAGAACACCGCCACCATCCGTTCGGCTTTGGCCTGCTCCAGGCTCCAGGTGCGGTATTGCTCTACCCAGTCGGACAGGTGATGGCGCAGCAGGGGGCCGTGGCCGGTGGCAATGGCGGCGATAGGGGGCAAGGCTTCCATGCGCTTCAGAGCCGAGAGCACCGAGCGGGCGTTGGGCCCCATAAGGCAGTCGTAGTAGAGCTTAAAGTCCGCCTGCAGCAGGTGGGGATGCTCATCCCAGGCGAAGTCGTCGCAGTAGTGCATCCCAAACACATCGCAGGTGTAGAGGATCTGGGTGCCGTGGTCGTAGGTAAGGATGGTGTCGGGCCAGTGCAAGTTGGGGGCGGAGATAAACTCTAGGACATGGCCCTTGCCCAGATCCAGGCGATCCCCCTGCTTCACCACCAGCCGCCGGAAGGGCCGATGCACCAGGTCTTCCAGAAATTGCATGGCCACTTTGGAGGCCACCACCGTCGCCTGGGGCGCCAGCTCCAGCAGATCCCCCACCAAGCCGCTGTGATCCGGCTCGGTGTGGCTGACGACCAGGTAGTCGATCTGGGCAGGATTAAGGAGCCCCTGCAGGAGATCCAGGTACAACTGGCGAAATTTCTCGTGGGAGGTGTCGATGAGGGCCACCTTCTCGCCGCGAATCAAAAAGGAGTTGTAGGTGGTGCCGTTTTCCAGGGCGAATTCAATGTCAAACCGATCTCGATCCCAATCTTGAGAGCGAATGGCGAGGGTATCGGCGCCAATGGGCAAAGTTTGCAGCGTCAGATGCGACTGGGCCAGGTGAGGTGCGACTTGAGGTGCAACCGCAGTAGTGACCATGTTCTCTCCCTAACCTGAAGTCGGTTAACAATTCTGATCTCAATGTAACTGAATGTTTATGCCGAGGCAGGATAAATAATGAAAGGCCCAGGTTTCGAAATCCTTATGGAATGCTTCTAGGGATCCCTGGGTTCCTGCCAATCGAGGGAGTTGAGATTCAAGGCTGCCGCAAACTGGGCCAAGGTGCGGCGCAACTGGTTCAGATTTTGGCCGGTAGCAGCAGAGACAAAGAGAGCTTTGGGGTAGAGCAGGCGCACATCTTCTACCCATTCGGGATCGAGGCGGTCAATTTTGTTAAACACCAATTGTCGCGGCCCGGTGGCCAAGGGCATGCCATCCAGCAATTTTTCCACCGCCTCGATCTGCCCTTCCCAGTTGGGGTGAGAGAGATCCACCACGTGCAGCAGGGCGTCAGCCTCTGTCACTTCCTCCAAAGTGGCCTGGAAGGCGTCCACCAGTTGCTCCGGCAGTTCCGTTAGAAATCCTACCGTGTCGGTGAGCAGCACCGCCTGGTGGTCGGGCAGCTCCAGCCGCCGGGTAGTGGGATCCAAGGTGGCAAAGAGCTGATCGGCAACATAGACCTGGGCGTGGGTGAGGGCATTCAGGAGGGTGGATTTGCCGGCATTGGTGTAGCCCACCAGCGCCACCACGGGAATCTGGGATCCCTCGCGGCGTTGGCGCAGCCGTTGCCGGTGGCGGCGCAGCTCTTCTACTTCTTGCCGCAGCTTGCCGATGCGCCGCTGAATGGCCCGTCGCTCCATTTCCAGTTGGGTTTCCCCAGGGCCGCGGGTGCCGATCCCACCCCCCAGTCGCGACATGGTGCGCCCTCGACCGGCCAGGCGCGGCAGCAGATATTGCAGTTGCGCCAGCTCCACCTGTAACTTCCCGGCCCGTGTTCTGGCCCGCTGGGCAAAGATATCCAGGATCACCTCGCTGCGATCCACCACCCGCACCCCCACCGCCTCTTCCAGGGTGCGCACCTGGCTGGGGGTGAGCTCGCGGTCGAACACCACCAGGTTAGCCCCCAGATCCTGTACCAGCAGCGCCAACTCCTGCACCTTACCAGAGCCAATGACTGTGGCGGAATTGGGGCCTTCCCGCCGTTGCCAGAGGGTTTGCAGCACCTGTCCGCCGGCACTTTCCACCAGGCGGCCCAGCTCTGTCAGCCTGTCCACCAGGTCTTCGCGGCTCTGCCCCAGCTCCTGCAGCCCCACCAGGATCGCTCGCTCCTGCTTGGGATCCACCTGGCGGGCGGTCAATTGGCGCCGAAAGCCATCCTCCAGCTCCGTCACCAGCTCCTGCAGATCCTGTTCTGCCAGGATCCCCAGGGGCAAAGGCTCCGAGACCTGCCAGCGGTGCCCCTCCTGCGGCACCAGGTGGGCCAGATAGGCGCAGTTGACAAAGCCCGTGGCCGCTCCACCTCGCCGCCGCTGCCCTCCTGCCTTGGCCACGGAAAGGGTGATAAGGGCATCCAAACGCTGCAAAGCCATGGCCGTCAGCGCTTTCTGGCCGGGGCCTCCTGCCCCAGTTTGGGTGGTGATGCAGCGGATCCCGGAGAGGCGCTCGGCTCCCTGGCGAGGCAATTCCCAGGCCGGGATCTGGGTCTCAAAAGGGGATCCCAGCCCCACGCGGATCACTTGGCCGCGCCGGTTCAGGTAAACACTGATGGGCTGGCCTTCTAGATCTTGAGTCAGGGATCCCAGCCGTTGGGCAAACTCCACCGTCACCAAGCGGTTGGGGGGTAGGCGCAGTTGGTAAAGCCGTTGCAGTTGTTTTTGCTGGTAGGGCTTTAACCCTTTGACCTGTTCGCGAAAAGGGCGCGCGGCAATGGCAGAACTAAAGCGTGAGTCGGCTGGATGGCGAGAGGTGCTAACCTTGGGCATAGGAATGGGCAGAAACCCAAGAACGAGCTTTTATCTACCATACACGCCGGCTGCCAAGCCCGTGAGTGGCTCAGATCCTTGCCCCATAGATAGAACCCACCTCAGGGACGCGGCCCAACAAATGAGAAAAAGGTGCTGTCTTGAGCAAATCGCGCCGGCGGGACGGAGTCCTCTGCCGGTTCTTGCTTGGCTAACCGTTGGGCTGCTGGCGGGATCCCTCATGGCCTGCCGCCAGAGGGCTGCTCCGGTTTCCCCAGAGCTGGATCCTGTGCGGCGTCACATCGGCAAAGATGGCACGCACTTTGAGGCTTCTTTGGGGGATACCCGCGCCCTTCCCCCTCACTTTCCCCCTCATTTGCAGTTGCCCAACGCTGCCGTTGTCTCTTCCGGGCAGATTTGGGATCGAGGGGGGGGCCTTGCTTCCTTGATTTTGCAGACCTCTCAGCCTCTGGAGGAGATTGCCGTCTACTATCGTCGCACCCTGTGGGGCCGGGGCTGGGATCTCCTCTCGGATCTGGAACAGGCCAACGGCATCCGCACCTTGGTGTTCGAGTCTCCCCCCCACCCTGAACAGTCCCTGTACCAGGCAGTCATTCAGGTGGGATCCCCCCGCCGCGGGCCGGATCAGGTGGAGTACCGGGATATCTTGATTTTGCTGAGTACCGTTGCCCCTGTCGGCAAAGCGCAGCCTGCTGCTGTAGCCTTTCCTTGAAGCATGCCTGTCTATACCCAAGCGATGGAGATTGCCGCTGACGTGGCGCGGGTGGAGCGCTGTCTCATTGACCCGGAGCTGATGCGGCGCTGGCTTAACCCGCTTTTGGGCTGCGAAGCGCTGGGATCCCCTACGGGACAACTGGGCAGCCGCTACCGCTTTTTCCTGCGCCTGCCTCTCATTTCCCCCAGCCTGGACTGCGTGATCGCCGAGCGGGCCGAGGGCCTGGTGCAGTGGCAGTTTGAGGGGTTTTTTCAGGGCACTGACCGCTGGGAGTGCCGCCCCCAAGCGTCGGGAACGCTGTTGGTGAACCGCTTTGAGTTTTCCATCCCCAACCCCTGGGTGGCGGCAGGGTTCTATCTGGTGGCGGCAGAGCTGACCCGGCGGGACATGCGGGCACAACTGCGGCGGCTAAAGGCAGTGGCCGAGGCTTTGGGTTAGGCTGGTGGCAGGTAGTAAAGAAACGTAAAAAATGGCAATGACCAGCAACAGCGGCCTGTTCAACCGTCGCTTTTTCGACAACTTCATCCCCCAGCCGGCCAACAGCCCTCTGCAGATTGGCGAGCTGGCCCCCGACTTTGAGCTGCCCAATGTACACGGGGATCCCGTGCGCCTGTCGGACTACCGCGGCCACCAGCCGGTGGTTCTGGCTTTTACCCGTATTTTCACAGAAAAGCTCTTCTGCCCCTTCTGCTACCCCCACATCCAGGATCTGAAGGCCCGCTACGAGGAGATCCGGTCTTTGGGAGCGGAGCTGCTGATGATTACCAGCACCGACCCGGTGCAAAGCCAACAGATCCAAGCCGACCTGCAACTGCCCTACCCGCTGTTGGTGGATCCGGAGTGCAAGACCTTTCGGCTCTACGGTGTCGGCCAAGCGCTGGGGGCGCCCCTGCCGGGCCAGTTCATCGTCGATCGCGAGGGGAGACTGCGCTTTAAGCACCTCTTCTCCTTTGCCGAGCCCAACGCCGAGACCGACGAGGTGCTGCGGGCCCTGCGAGAAGGGCTAGCCAGCGGCTGGGACGGGACCCGCCGGGTGGCTCCCGTGCCTTTCCTTTGATATCTGCTGTGCGGGAGGGAAAAGGAGTGGTCTTTGCGCGGCTGGCCCAGAGCGGCGCCCGGCAGGCGGAGATCCTGGAAGTAGTCCTGCGCCACGGCTGGGACTACATGCGGCGCTTGCTCTCCTTGGGCAAGGCGGAAGAGCCGCAACTGCCGCCGCCGATGGTGCTGCGCAACATCCTGGTGGATCTGGGGCCGGTTTATGTGAAGCTGGGCCAGTTGCTGAGCACCCGCCCCGATCTGTTGCCGCGGGAGTACATCGAGGCCCTCAGCACGCTGCAGAGCAATGTGCCCCCCGTGCCCTGGAAGGCGGTGGAGATCCTGCTGCGCCAGCAGTTGCAAAAGCCGCTGGAGCAGATATTCAGCAGCCTGGACACGGAAGCGGTGGCAGCGGGATCCATCGCCCAAGTCCATCGCGCCCGCCTGCTCAGCGGCGAACTGGTGGCCCTCAAGATCCAACGGCCGGGGCTGGAAGCAGTGGTGGAACAGGATACGCGGCTTATCCGTGGCATTGCTGAGCTGGTGGCGCAAACGGAGCTGGGCCGGCTGACGGACGTGGTGGCCTTGGCGGATGAGTTTTGCCGGGCCATTCAGGCGGAGCTGGACTTTACCCGGGAAGCCCGCCACACCGAGCAGCTCCGCCAACAGTTGCAAAAGGGACGTTGGTTTGACCCCAATCAACTGGTGGTGCCGCGCGTCTACTGGTCGCTCACCACGCCCAAGGTGCTGACGCTGGAGTGGATCGAGGGAAAGCCCCTGCTGGAGGCGGATCGCAGTGACGCCGACCCGCAGCAGATTGCCCGCCTGCTCACCCGCGCCTTTTTCCAGCAGATCTGCCTTGACGGCTACTTTCACGCCGATCCCCACCCCGGCAACCTCTTCTACCTGGGATCCGGTCGCGTGGCCCTCTTGGACTGCGGCATGATTGGGCGGCTGGATCCCCGCACGCAGCAGATTGTGCTGGAGCTGATTTTGGCCATCGTCAGCCTGGATGCCCAGCGCTGTGCTGAGCTCACGCTGGAACTGGCTCTGCCGGAAAGTCCTAGGGGCAGCCCGCGGGATCCCGCCGTCAGCCTGGCCCAACTGCAGAGGGAATACGAGCGCCTCTTGCGCCAGTACTACACCCTGAGCGTTGCCGAGCTGGATTTTAGCGAGCTCTTTTCCGAGATCCTACAGGCGGCACGGCGCAACCAGATCCGCATCCCCGGCAACCTGGGGCTGTGCGCCAAGGCCCTGGCCAACCTGGAAGGGATCGCCCGCCAGCTCACCCCAGACTACAATCTGCCGGAGCAAATTCGCCCCCTGATGGCCGATGTGTTTCGGCAGCAGTTGCTGGGGGATGCCCCCCTGCCCTCGCTGCTGCGCACAGCCCTGGATCTCAAAAACCTCTCGCTGCAGTCGCCGCGGCAACTGGAAGTGCTGCTTAGCCGCATCACCTCCGAGACCCAGCGCTGGAACCTGACGGTGCAGGAGCTGGAAGGCCTCCGCACCAGCCTGGACCAGTCGGCCAACCGCCTCTCCTACAGCATCCTGGTTGGATCCCTGATTATTGGCGCTGCCATCATCTCGGCGCAAACCCAGCGCTTCCAGGTCTTTTGGCTAAGCGAGCTGCTCTTTGGCGCCGCCAGCCTGCTGGGGCTGTGGCTCATCCTCAGCATCCTGCGCTCCGGTCGCCTGCGGGGCTAATCCCCTACGCATCTCGTGTTGGCAAAGCAACACAAAAACGGTAGCAGCGGCTTTGCGAGCGCCTCGCCAAATCCCGCAAAGGCCGATTCTTTCGTTGACCCGCTCGATGCCTTGCCCCACAAGGCTTTCA
>NZ_JANSJJ010000017.1:0-60662 GCF_047502715.1 Synechococcus sp. H55.10 | reverse complement strand
TACCGTAGCTTGGGGTCGGACTCGTGATTAACACTGGGGTGCTGGGGTGGGTGGCGATGTGGGCGTGGGTTCGGGTTGAGGGTTCTCCCGAACCGGATCAGGATCATCTTCAAACACTGGCTCACCATCCCGCAGCAGCCAGTCCAGCAGTGGATCTGGGCCGGCCTCCCGCTCATCGGTGTCAGAGGGCAAAGGAACAGCAGGCGGTCTCTCAATGTCTGTACCCGGATTCAAAAGCAGACGCAGGCCCCAAAAAGTGCTCCCGGCAATGGCGGCAAAAAGAGCTATCCCTCCCCAGAGGGGGATCTGCCTGTCCCTGGAGTCCGGCTGGGCGCCTTCCCAATCATCGATGGCTGCCAGGGTGCGCTCGGAAAACGGCGAGGTTGTTGGAGGGGGCGTGAGGGAAGATCCGGCGCTGTTGTGGGATTGCAGGGATCTCTCCAATTGGTCGCTGAGGAGCCTCATGGTCTGGGGCCGCTGGCCGGGGTCTTTGGCCAGACAAGCAAGCACCACTTCCTCCAGCGCCGGCGGGATCTCATGAGGCAACTGGGAGCGGTCGAAGGGCCGAGGCTGTTGGTAGTTGTGGGCCTCGTACCAACCGGGAAAAGAATCGGTCTTGGGCTGTAGGGGGTGTTGCCTGGTCAGCATGCGGTAGAGCACCACGCCGAATGAGTAGATGTCGGAGCGGGGATCCAATTCCTCGCCGCGCACCTGCTCGGGAGAGGCGTAGCGCACCGTCCCCAAAAAGCCGGTGGTTTGGGTGCTGAGGGCCAAAGAAACGTCGCTCAGCAACTTGGCGATGCCAAAATCCAGTATCTTGACCGTCTCTCCCAGGGTCTCATCTTTCAAAACAAAGAGATTGCTGGGCTTGATGTCGCGATGGATCACCCCTTTGATGAGGTGACCATCTTGCTCAGTCTCCAAATTGTGGGCATAGTAGAGACCGGCACACACTTGGCGGGCGATCTTCACCACCTGCTGAGGGGGCAGCAGCGGGTGCTTGAGCATCAGTTCTCCCAAGCTGCGCCCCGTCAGGTATTCCATCACCAAATAAGGTTGGTTGTTCTCCAGACCGTAATCCAGCACCTTGACGATGGCCGGGTGCTCCCCCAGCAGGGTACTGATGCGAATTTCCTGCTGAAAGCGCTTGAGCAAGTGACGGCAGGTGTTTTCATCGCCTGCCAAGTTTTGGTGCAACAGCTTCACCGCCACCGGACGATTGAACAGGCGGGTATCCACAGCCTTGAACACCTGCCCCATGCCCCCTGCCGCAATGTTCTGAACCAGTTGATAGCGCTGACCGATCACTTTTCCAGGAGCAAGCTGGTTCATAAGCGGCCCAAGAGCATGTACTCTCCGATTTTAGTGTGTGTTTCTCGAAAGTTTCTCTCGCCTCTTTGCGGGCGCCACCGCCAGGCTGTCTTCATTCCCAGCGTGTTCTTGATATATCTTGATATATTTTGAATGCTTGTTAAACGCCCTGGCGGAGATTGAAGACTGGACGAAGGCTGTGGGCCATGGAGAGCTATCTGGATCTGGATGAATCTGATAAACTCAGGCGGGCGCTTGGCCGAGTCTGCGGGTTGCTGTCTGTCGGGTATCTATGCTGGCTAACTGGCTGCCAATTTCAGGGATCCCTCTGGCCCTGCTCGGCCCGGTGAAAAACCCGGTTCTGGTGTTTCTGATCCTCCTGACGATCATGCTGGTGGCGCCGTTGCTGTTTGAGCGGCTGCGCCTGCCGGGGATCATCGGCCTGATCCTGGCCGGCTTGGTGGTGGGGCCCTACGGCTTGGGCATCTTGCAGCGGGATGAGACCATCGTCCTGCTGGGCACCGTGGGGCTGCTGTTTCTCATGTTCATGGCCGGGCTGGAGACCAGCCTGGAGGATCTGAAGCTGAATGCCTGGAAGGCCAGCGTCTTTGGGGTGCTCACCTTTCTATTGCCAATGGTGATCGGCACGGCGGCCATGCTGGCTTTGGGGTATGGCTTTCTGGCGGCGGTGCTGGTGGCTTCGTGTTTTGCCTCCCATACCCTCATTGCCCTGCCGATCGTCTCCAAGTTGGGCCTGATGCGCCTGCAGACGGTAACAGCCACCCTGGGGGCGACGTTGATTACCAATGTCTTGGCGCTGCTGGTGCTGGCGGTGGTGGTGCGCGCCCATCAAGGGGAGCTGACACTGCAATTCTGGCTGACGCTGATCCCCTCGATTGCCCTCTACACGTTTGCCACCCTCTGGGGGGTGCCCAAGCTGGGCGGTTGGTTTTTCCGGCGCTTCGGCCACGACGAGGGGGCGGAGTTTACTTTTGTGATTGCCACCTTGTTCGTGGTGGCCTACGGAGCAGGGTTGATCGGCATTGAGCCGGTGGTGGGCGCCTTTTTGGCCGGGACGGCCATCACCCCCATCATCCCCCAGCTTAGCCCCCTCATGAACCGCATTCAGTTCATCGGCAACACGTTGTTTGTGCCGTTTTTCTTGATCTCGGTGGGAATGCTGATCAACCCCAGCATTCTCTTGGGCGAGCCACGCACGCTGCTGGTGGGCGGGGTGATGATCGCAGCGGAGGTGGTGAGCAAGTTTTTGGCGGCTTGGATCCCGGCCCAACTGTTTGGCTGGCGCTTGGCCAGCGCTATGGTCATGTTCGGCCTGTCGGTAGCGCAGGCGGCGGCTACTTTGGCGGCAATCACGGTGGCCTTTAACGTGAAATTGGTGGATGAGCTGACGGTGAACGGCACCATCGCCATGATCCTGATTACCTGCATTGCCTCGCCTTGGATCGTGGCCCGCTGGGGTGAGCGACTCCAGCCTGCAGAGGTGGCGGCAGAAGCTGGTAACCTGCCCCAGCCAGCCTGGGGATCCCGCGTCTTGGTGCCGGTCGCCAACCCCGATACCGAAAGCAACCTGCTGCAGTTGGCTTTGATTTTGGTCAAAAAAGAAGGGGGGACGTTGCTGCCGCTGCACGTTTTGTCTGACCGGGCTGGGATCTCGCCCGCGGCCCTTTCTCGGCAGGAACAGTTGCTGTCCTTTGCCGAAGCTTTGGCCCACAGCGCCGTGGCCCGAGTGGAGCCGATTCGCCGGGTGGATGATTCGGTGGAAAAAGGGATCGTTCGCTCGGCAGCGGAACAGCAGGCTACCTTGGTAATCCTGGGCTGGAAGGGCTACTCCACCTATGCGGAGAATTTCTTCGGCAGTGTCATCGACGCAGTGGTGCGGCAGGTGGGGATCCCGGTGTTGATTACGCGGTTTCCTGTCCCGATTGAGACGACGCGGCGCATCCTTTTGGCAGCCCCAGAGTTGGAAGTGTCTTCTGGATCCCTGCAGCAGACGATTGGGCTGGCGCAGACGCTGGCCGAGGAGTTGAAGGCGGCGCTGCAGATTCTTTTGGTGCAAACCCGACCGCCGCGGGAGCGCTCCCCGGCCCTGGTGGCGGAAAGCTACGCCCATCTGCCGCTCCAACGGGTGCAAGGAGGGCTAGTGGCCGAGGTGCTCAAAGCGCTGCAGTCGGGAGATGTGTTGATGTTGATCCCCAGCGAAGCCCGCAGCCGCTCCCGTCTGAGCCGAGAGCCGGAGACCATTGCCCGCAACCGGCCTAGCCTTTCCATCCTTGTGGTGCATCTGCCTGCTGCCTCCCCGGCACGTCCGCAGGAGGGCGTTCTGGCAGCAGGGGATCCCACTTGGTACTGATGGCGGGTTAGAGCGCTTGTGTGAACGCCGCCCCGGCTCCCCTGATAAACTGGGATCCCCAGGGGGGATGTCGCTAAGAGCATAGGGGTATGGTTGCCTATTTGCTAGAAGTCGGCTGTGAGGAGCTGCCGGCCAGTTTTGTGGATTCAGCCCTAGAGCAATGGAAAACCGGGATCCCGGCCTCTTTGGCAGAAGCCCATCTGCAGGCCGAGGAGATGCAGCTTTTCGGCACGCCACGCCGCCTGGCGGTTCTGTTGCAGGGGTTGCCCACCCAGCAGCCGGATCGCGTCCTAGAGGTGAAGGGGCCGCCGGCTCAGGTGGCCTACCAAGACGGCCGGCTCACCCCGGCAGGGGAAAAGTTTGCCCAAAAACAAGGAGTGGATCCCGGTAGCCTGGAAATCCGGCAGGTGGGCAAGGGATCCTTTGTCTTTGCCGTGCAGCGGGTGCGGGGTCGACCGACAGCAGCGGTGCTCCAGGAATTGGCGCCCACTTGGATCACCAGCTTGAGCGGCGAACGGCTGATGCGCTGGGGCTATGGAGACTTGAAGTTTCCGCGCCCCATCCGCTGGCTGGTTTCCCTTTGGGATGATCAGGTGCTGCCTTTGCTGCTGCCGACCCATGAGGGCAATTCCATGTCGGGCTTGGTGGCCGGGCGGGTGAGTCGGGGGCACCGCATTTTGGGATCCCAGCGGCTTGTTTTGGAGCGGGCCGAGAGCTATGTCCGGCAAATGCAAGAGGTCGGGGTCAGTCCCGATCCGGCAACACGGGCGGCCCATATCCAGGCGGAGGTGACCAAGCTGGCCAAGCAGGTGAGCGGCTGCGCCCAGATCCCTCCTTCTCTGCTGCAAGAGGTGGTGCAGTTGGTGGAGTGGCCAACAGCAGTTCTGGGGCGCTTTGAGCCGGAGTTTTTGCGATTGCCCCCTGCGGTGATCGAGACGGTGATGATCACCCACCAGCGCTACTTCCCGGTGCGGGATGGCCGGGATCCCCAGAAATTACTGCCCTATTTCATCACCATTTCCAATGGTGATCCTGAGCAGTCGGAGCGGATCGCGGCGGGCAACAGCCGGGTGGTGCGGGCACGCTTGGCCGATGCCCGCTTTTTCTACGAAGAGGATCGGCGGATCCCCTTGGCGGAGCGGGTGGAGCGGCTGCAGGCAGTCGCCTTTGCCGAGGGGCTGGGATCGATGCGGGATAAGGTGGAGCGCATCCGCCACATCAGCCGTCTCATCGCCGCTGCCTTGAATTTGGATCCCCAGGAGCAGGCGCTGGTGGACCGCACGGCCCAACTGTGCAAGGCGGATCTGGTGACCCAGATGGTGTACGAGTTCCCGGAGCTGCAGGGGATCATGGGGGCCGACTACGCCCGGCAGGATGGGGAACCGGAGGCGGTGGCTGAGGGGATCGAGCAACACTACTGGCCTCTGGGGGCGGGGGAGGCTCTGCCCACCTCTTTAACCGGGCGGGTGGTGGGCTGGGCAGATCGCCTGGACACTCTGGTGGGCATGTTTCGCTTGGGGCGGATCCCCAGTGGTTCTTCGGATCGCTTTGCCCTGCGGCGGGCCGCCAACAGCCTGGTGCTGGTTGCCTGGGAGGCCGGCTGGAGCTTTGACTTCAACTCCCTGTTGCAAAGGGTGGTGCAGGACTACGCAGCGGGAGATGAAAAGACCTTAAAAGCGTTGCAGGAGTTTCTCGCCCAGCGGCTGCAAACCCTTTTGCAGGAAGAAAAGCGAATCGACTATGACTTGGTCAGAGCCGTGGTCGGGGATCCTGAATCCGTGCAGACAGAGGATCCGCAGAAATCGGAACTGACCTTGCGGGCCCTGAGCAACCTGCCTTTGACCTTGCTGCGGGCCGAGTATCTGCAACATTTGCGGGCTACCGGAGAATTGGCGGATCTCTATCCCACCCTCAATCGCTGTGCCCGCCTGGCAGCCCAAGGGGACTTAGACTACGCCGTGGTGGATCCGGCAGCCGCTGTGGATCCCGGCCAGTTGCAGGAGGCAGCAGAACGGGAGCTGTACGAAGCCTGCCAGAGGGTTTACCACCTAGGGGTGGAGCCGGCCTTGCGGGGAGACCTCGTCCCCTTGGTGGAAGCTCTGCAAGCGGCTGCTCCGCAGGTAGCGCGGTTTTTTGAGGCGGTCTTGGTGATGGATCCGGATCCCCTGCGGCGGGCCAACCGGCTTAACTTGCTGGGGCTATTGCGCAACCAGTCGCGCCTGCTGGGGGACATGGGAGCGGTGGTCGTGGTAGGGGAATCGGCGCCGGAGAAAACCCATTAGCAACTTCCTTTCTCTCTCCGTTTGGGAGAGGAGCCGGGGGATCGGTGGGATTCTGGTCAACGCTACAAGGGATCCCAAGTATCCTGCCGCCGCAGGGTCGCTTGCCGCAGCCGGGCCAAGTTGGCGGATCCGGTGCAGAAGGCTGCGATCCTCAGCTCCTCGATCACGGCGCGAAAGGTATCCACCACTGCCTGCGCTTGTCCTTGGGAGACGGCGTGTAAAGCGGGGGCGGCCATGCCCACCACATCGGCCCCCAGGCGGATGGCTTTGGCCACGTCGATGCCGTTGCGGATGCCGCCGCTGGCCACCAGGGGTAAATCCGGCAGCAAGCGACGAATTTCCAGCAGGGCCAACGCAGTTGGGATCCCCCAATCCCTGAAGCTGTGGGCAATGCGTTTCTTGAAGGCCTCTGTTTGGCGATGGGCCTCCACCTCGCTCCAACTGGTGCCGCCCGCCCCCGCCAC
The DNA here is from genome assembly GCF_047502715.1 of Synechococcus sp. H55.10. Taxonomy (NCBI): domain Bacteria; kingdom Bacillati; phylum Cyanobacteriota; class Cyanophyceae; order Synechococcales; family Synechococcaceae; genus Synechococcus; species Synechococcus sp. H55.10. Next base: position 54,234 of record NZ_JANSJJ010000017.1, on the reverse strand, counting down.
ATCCAGGGCTGCCACGCCGCAGTCGGCCAGCCGCTGGGCCACCTTGGCACTGAGGCCATTGCCCACTTCCTTGACCAGCACCGGCACCGGCAGTTGGGCCACCAAGCGTTCGATGCGGCCGTACAACCCGCGCCAGTCGGGATCCCCCTGGGGCTGAACCGCCTCTTGGAGAGGATTGAGGTGCAAAATCAGCGCATCCGCCTCGATCATCTCCACCGCCCGTCGCGCCTGCTCCAGCCCATAGCCATAGTTGAGCTGAACAGCACCCAGGTTGGCCAGCAGCAGAATATCCGGGGCCACTTGGCGCACCTGGTAAGTCCGGGCCAGCTCCGGGTGTTCCAAAGCGGCCCGCTGGGATCCCACCCCCATGGCAATGCCCAATTCTTGAGCGGCACTGGCCAGTTGCAGGTTGAGCTCGCGGGCTGTGTCCGTTCCCCCGGTCATGCTGCTGATGAGCAGGGGAGCCTGCAGGCGTTTTCCCAGAAACCGGCAACTGAGATCGATCTCCGGCAACAGCAGCTCCGGCAAAGCTACATGCTCGAAGAAAAAGCGCTCAAAGCCGGTGCGGATCCCTTTGGCGGCTACGTCCTGCTGCAGAACAATGTCCAGGTGATCCTGCTTACGTTCGGAGATGGGAGGTGGGGAAGCGACCATGGTCTGGGTGGAAGATTGTCCAATCTATATACCCTACATGCCAGAACAGCATTGCCCGAAGACGACCCGCGGTTGTCTATGATGTGGGCGGGATCCCAACCGGACAGCCATGCAACCCTTGCACATCTTGCTGGCAGAAGGCAACCCCCATCTGCGCAGCTTGCTGGGTTGGCACTTGCAACAGGCGGGGCACCCAGTTTGGCAAGCAGAGACCATCCGCCAGGCTAAAACCCTGCTGCAGCAGCAGCCCATCCACCTGCTGATTTTGGATGCAGAGCTGTCCAACCGCGGCGGCCTGCAATTGTGCCGCTGGGCCCATCGCCAGTGCGATCTGCTGATTTTGCTGCTCTCCCAGCGGGGATCCGAAGCCGACATCATCACCGGGCTGGAAGCCGGGGCCGACGCTTACCTCACCAAGCCCCTCAGCCTGCCCCTGTTAGACGCCCATATTCAGGCCCTGACCCGCCGGCTGCGTCGCCGTATCCCTCCCACTTTTCTGCAGTATGGGGATCTCAAAATCGACCTGGTGCAACGGCGCGTCACCTTGGCCGGGGAAGGGATCGACCTCACGCCTCAGGAGTTCAGCCTGCTGATGGTGCTGGTGCAGGCAGACGGGGATCCCGTCTCTCGGCTGGAACTGCTGGAGCGAGCGTGGCCGGATTCCACCGATAACCCCCGCACCGTTGATACCCACATCCTCTCGTTGCGCAAAAAGCTGGAACGGGATCCGCGCCAGCCCAGCTTGATCCAGACAGTGCGCAATGTCGGCTACTGCTTTGGCCTCAACCCCCCCTGCTACAGGAGCAGAAAACCCGGCCAGCCGCTGTCGGGGGTTCCGGAGCTGGCCCCTACGTCCGAGGAGAGCCAGGATCCCCGTCTGGATCGCTCAGTCGCGGCAAAGACCGGCGCACCCGCTGCTCCAAAGCCAGATTGCGACGTTGACGGCTGAGCTGCAGGGCCGCCTGCAAATCAAAGAGAGCTGTCTCTCTATCCCCCATGTTCCAGTAGGCCAGCCCCCGTTCGTACAGGCCGTACTCGTCGGAGCGGTCGATGCAGTTTATGTCCGCTTCCCGGCGAAAAGCCCGCTCGTAGTCGTCCAAAGCCGCTTTGATCTCCCCCAGCGCATAGAGAAGGTTGCCCCTGCTGTAAAGGGCGTTGGGCTGCTGCGGTTCTATTTCTAGGCTGCGGCTGAGGTCGGCAACGGCCTCGCCATAGCGATCGGCCCAAGCATAGGCAACGCCCCGCCGATAGTAATGGGCCGGAGAGGGATCCCAGCGGATGGCCTGCGACCAATCAGACAAAGCCGCCTCCCATTCGCCCAGGTAGCCGTACACCGTAGCGCGGCAGGCATAGGCGGGCGCCGAGGTGGGATCCCGACGAATGGCCTCGTCCAGGTGAGTTAGAGCTGAAGACAGAGATCCCTGTTGCATAAGCAGGTTGGCCAAGCGGAGGTGGTGGGGGGCGTTGGGGTGTAGGCGCACCAGCTCGGTCAACTCCGCCGTTGCCCCCTGCAGATCCCCTTGCGACTGGCGAATCAGGCCGCGGTAAAGGTAAGGTTCTGGCCGGCGCGGGGCCAACCGGGTGGCCTGGTCGAAGTCCGCCAGCGCCTGGGGAAGCTGGCCGAGTTCGAGGTAAGCTTGGCCCCGCAGGAGGTGGGCGTTGGTCAAATGGGGATCCTGTTGCAGCGCCAGGTTGAGCTGCTCGACGGCCCCTATCAGATCCCGGTTCAGCCACCGCTCGCGACCGCGGTTGTAGGCCAAGATGGCGGGGCGGGTAAAGGCAGAAATGGCCGCTGCACTGGCCAGACCCATCACCGCCAAGAGGCGATCCTGCCGCCAACTGGCCAGGCCCCCCAACAGCAGGGCAGCCGCGACCAACAGGCGCAAACCGGCAGAGTCGTGGGCTTTGAGCATGGCATCAACCCGGAGCCGTTTGAATCTGTTTTTCTGATTCTGCCTGATTGGGCAGCGACAAACACCAATCCTCACGAATCTGGAGCATCTCTCTTCGTTCAAGCTGGATCGGGATAGGAAGGGGCTGTTCCCCTCCCGTCTCCCTTTTGGGTGGAACGGATACTCTAGGCCCAGAGCATCAGCCGCAGCTCATAGGGATCGTGCATATCGGGGTGAAAGGGCAGCAAGCGGATGGCCAGCCCCTGTAGGCCGCTGGCCTCGTAGCGAATCTGGCCGGAGAAGATGGCGCGATCCTCCATCGTCTCCACATGGGGCAAAGAGGTCGCCTGGCCGTTCTGGATCTGGCCGTTGTCGTCCACCGGCCCCTGGTAGGCCTGGACGATCACGTCCTGCGGCTGCAGGGATCCCAGCCGCACCTCGACAGTCACCGTAAGGGGATCCCGGGCCATCACCACTTGGTCATCTTGCGCCGAGGGGAGGCCGGCGGCGGAAGCTTTCTTCGGGGTTTCAATCTGGACATTGAGGACCCGAATGTTGTACCAGTTCTCCTGCAAATGATTGCGCCAGCGGGTGAACTGGCGAGCCGACTCGAAATTGTCGCGGCGCATGCGGTCAAAGTAGTTGCTGAGGGGGATGTAGGCCCGCTCGGCATACTCCAGCACCATGCGCTGCGTGCTGAAGCGGGGGCAGTTGAGCCGAATCGCCTGCTTCATGCGCTGAATCCAGGCGTGGGGCAGGCCATCGCTGCCGCGCTGGTAAAAGAGAGGGGCAACCTCTTGTTCCAGCAGGTCGTAGAGGGCATTCGACTCCACCTCATCTTGGTAGGTGCGATCCTCGTATTCCTCGCCGCGGCCAATGGGCCAGCCGGTCTGGTAGTAATCGGCCTCATCCCACCAGCCATCCAAAATGCTCAGGTTCTGTCCACCGTTGGCCGCCGCCTTCATGCCGCTGGTGCCGCTGGCCTCGCGAGGGCGCAAGGGGTTGTTCAGCCACACATCCACGCCGGCCACCATCAGGCTGGTGATGTACATGTCGTAGTCCTCGATGAAAACTAAGTGCTGGCGAAACTCCGGCTGGCGCGACACCTGCACGATCTGGCGGATCAACTCTTTGCCGGCTGTATCGCGGGGGTGGGCCTTGCCGGCAAAGATAAACTGCATCGGGTACTGGGGATGGTTGAGCAAGGCCTTGAGCCGTTCCAGGTTGTGGAGCAAGAGGGTGGCCCGCTTGTAGGTGGCAAAGCGGCGGGCAAAGCCAATGGTGAGCACCTCTGGGTTGAGGGCCTCGGAGGCTCGCTGAATCTCCACTGCCGAGGCGGCCCGCTTTTGCAGTTGTTCCACCAGGCGCTCGCGGGTGAAGGTGATCAAGCGGGAGCGGCTGCGCTCGTGGGCCCGCCACAGTTCCCCATCCGGGATCCGATCCACCTTTTGCCAAAGAGGATCGGTGGGGGGAGCCTCCGCCCAATCCGGCCCCAGGTAGCGATCGTAGAGGGCTTGGTTCTCTTCCCCCACCCAGGTGCGGACATGCACCCCGTTGGTGATGGAGGTAATCGGCACCTCCTCCAGCGGGATCCCGGGCCATAGCCGGCTGAACATCTTGCGCGAGACCGCCCCGTGCAGCTTGCTGACGCCGTTGACAAACGAGGCCATGTTGATGGCCAGCACCGCCATGCTGAAGGGGGACTGGAAGTCGCCGGTGTTTTCGCGGCCCAGGGCCAAAAAGCGCTCCCGGCTCAGGCCCATCTGGCTGTAGTAGAAGCCGAGGTAGTAGTCGATTTTGTCCGGCGGGAAGAGGTCGATCCCGGCGGGTACCGGCGTGTGGGTGGTAAACATCTGGCTGGACTTGGCCACCTGCCAAGCCTCTTCAAAGCTCAGCCCCTGCTCCAGCATCAACAGGCGGATGCGCTCCACGGCCAAAAAAGCCGAGTGCCCCTCGTTCATGTGGTAGACGGTGGGATGGATGCCAAGGGCGCGCAAAGCCCGCACGCCGCCGATGCCCAGCATGATCTCCTGGTGGATGCGCACGTCCTGGTCGCCGCCGTACAGCTCATCGGTGATGTCTTGGTCGTACTGGCTGTTGGGCTCGATGTTGGTGTCCAGCAGGTAGAGGGGCACCCGCCCCACCATCGCCTTCCAGATGCGGGCAAACACCTTGCGTTTGGGGTAGTCCACCTCGATGCGAATCTCGCGGCCCTCCGCATCCCTTTGCAGCTCCAGGGGCATGTTGAAAAAATCGTTCACAGGGTAGCGCTCCTGCTGCCAGCCGTCGGGGTTGAGGTACTGGCGAAAATATCCCTTTTGGTAGAGCAGGCCCACCCCCACCAGCGGCAGGCCCAGGTCGCTGGCCGCCTTGAGGTGATCCCCGGCCAAAACCCCCAGGCCCCCTGAGTAGATGGGCAGACAATCCGCCAGACCAAACTCTGCCGAAAAATAGGCGTAGCACTCCCCTTCCACGGCTTGGGCTGAGCGATGCTTGCGGTACCAGGTGTCTTCTTGCAGGTAGCTCTGGAGCTGTTGGCTGGCCCGTTCCAACTGGGCCAAAAAACCGGGATCCTCCGCCAGCTCGTCCAGCCGCTCCTGCCGGATCTGCCCCAGCAAAGCCACCGGGTTGTGGCCACAGGCATCCCAGAGATCCGGATCCATGCGCTGGAACAGGCTGCGGGTTTCCACGTTCCAACTAAAATGCAGGTTATAGGCCAGCAAGCGCAGACTTTCCAGAGCAGCCGGCAGGTAGGGAGTAACCTTAAACGTGCGTAACGGCTTCATAGTTAGGACGCGTGCAGGTCGCCACTGCCAAGCTACCCTGACCTCGGCGGGAGAGCACAGTTTTTTACAGCTTCTTTCGAGTTGAAGGCCGGGATCCTGCCTAGGTACCACCTGCCACCTCCAGGGAACCAAGGCATAGCGCATTCCTTGTTACATATGGATCTAACTGCACCCCTGGCCGACACCATTGCTGCCATTGCCACCGCTGTGGTGCCCGAGCAGGGCAGCATTGGCATTGTACGCCTTTCCGGCTCGCGGGCTTTGGCCATTGCCCAGGCCATCTTTACCCCCGCCCGCCGCAACGCCACCTGGGAGAGCCATCGCCTCCTCTACGGCTGGATCCATGACGAGAAGGGTCGCCAACTGGACGAAGCCTTAGCTGTGTGGATGCAGGCCCCCCGCTCCTACACCCGCGAGGATGTGGTGGAGCTGCACTGCCACGGCGGCATCATGGTGGTTCAGTCCACGCTGCAGCAGTGCCTGCGCCAGGGAGCACGGCTGGCGCAGCCGGGGGAGTTCAGCCTGCGGGCTTTCTTGAATGGACGCATCGACCTCACCCAGGCCGAAAGTGTGGCCGATCTGGTGGCGGCCCGCTCCCCCCAGGCAGCCCAGATGGCGCTGGCGGGGCTGCAGGGCAAATTGGGACAGTCCATCCGCGCCCTGCGCCAGGAGCTGCTGGGCTTATTGGCCGAGATCGAGGCGCGCATCGACTTTGAAGAGGATCTGCCCCCTCTGGATGTTCCCGCTTGGCAGGCCCGGCTGCAAGCCATCCAGGCCCAGATGCAGGCCCTGCTGGCTACCGTCGAGCGGGGGCAACTGCTGCGCACCGGCGTGAAGGTGGCCATCGTCGGACGGCCCAATGTCGGCAAGTCCAGCCTGCTCAACGCCTGGTCGGGCCAAGACCGCGCCATCGTCACCGACCTGCCCGGCACCACCCGCGACGTGGTGGAATCCCAGTTGGTGGTGAGAGGGATCCCCGTCCAGCTTTTGGATACTGCCGGCATTCGCGCCACCGACGATCCCGTGGAACGTCTGGGGGTGGAGCGCTCCCAACGGCTGGCCCAGGCTGCCGATGTGCTGCTGCTGGTCATCGACGCCCAGGCCGGCTGGACGGATGCCGACGCCGCCATCTACGAGTCCATTCGCCACCGCCCTCTCATCTTGGTCATCAACAAAACCGACCTCGCCCCCCCTGACGGGATCCCCCTCCCCGCCGAGATTACCCACCGCGTCCCCGCCGTCGCCGCCCAAGGCCAAGGGATCCCGGAGCTGGAAGAGGCCCTGGAGCAGCTTGTCACCCAGGGACGGCCCCAGCCCAACCTGGAGGTGAGCCTTAACCAGCGCCAGGCTGCCGCCCTCCGCCAGGCCCAAGCCAGCCTGGAACAGGTAGTTCAGGCTATGCAGGCGCAGCTCCCCCTCGATTTCTGGAGCATCGACCTGCGCGACGCCCTGCACGCCCTTGGCCAGATCACCGGCGAGGAGATCTCCGAAGCGGTGCTGGATCAGATCTTCAGCCGCTTCTGCATCGGCAAGTAAGTGCTCACTAACTCATACTCATTCTGAGTTTGTGTTAGTATGGGCTGAGTTGGGGATCCTCACAGCGGATCCCGGATAATGGAGACACAACTTAGGAGGTTGGCTATGGTTACCGCCGCAAAAACCCGTCTCTACCCCACCCAGATCGACTTGCCGGCCGAGGCCCGCGCGCAACTGGTGGAGTTGCTCAACCAGTCCTTGGCGGACACGCTGGATCTGAAAACCCAGGTGAAGCAGGCCCATTGGAACGTCAAAGGCATGAACTTCATCGCCCTGCACGAGATGTTTGACACCTTTGCCGGCACCCTGGAAAACTACGTAGACATGCTGGCGGAGCGGGTTACGGCTCTGGGGGGCATCGCCCGCGGTACCGCTCGCATCGTCGCCCAAACCTCGAACTTGCCCGAATACGACCTAACGGCTGAGGAGGGGCGGGCTCACCTGCAGGCTTTGGCGGCCCGCTACGGCCAGTATGCGGCTGCTGTCCGCCGCAACATCGACCGCACCACCGAACTGGGGGATGCCGACACCGCCGACCTGTTTACCGAGATCTCCCGCCAGATCGACAAAGATCTTTGGTTCATCGAGGCTCACCTGCAGGCGTAACGTCGGCAAGCCAAATCTGGATAGGCAAGTGGAGTAGGCAAAAATGGGCGTCAACGCTCCCCTCCTGTACCTGGTGGCTTTGGCCGGTATCCTCAGCGTGGCAGGCTACTTCGTCCTGCGTGAGGTGCTGCGGGTGCGGGCCCAGGAAAAAGTCATCCGGCAGCTCCAGCCCCGCCTGAGCAAAGGCAAGGGATCCCCGCAGGAGCACTACGAGTTGGGCAGCGTCTATCTGCAAAAGCGTCTCTACGACCAGGCCATCGTCCAGCTTAAAAAAGCTCTAGAGGTGGCGGGGGAGAACATTCCCCCCGTCTGCAACGCCCTCGGTTTTGCCTACTTCAGCCAGGGGCAATACGACCTGGCCATCCGCTACTACAAAGATGCAGTGGCAGCGGATCCCGGCTATGTGACCGCTTGGAACAACCTGGCCCATGCCTATGAGAAGAAAAATCTCTATGGCCCAAGCCTGGAAGCTTACGAAACTGCCCTGAAGTTGGATCCCCAAAATGCCATTGCCAAGCGCCGCTCGGATTCTCTGCGCAAACGCTTGTAGCCCAGCTCCTGGGGATTCCCTCTGCAATTCCATCCGCAGAAATACTCTTGACTGAGGCACAGTTGTTCAGATGGGTTGGGCTTAAAAGCTCATCATGCCTCTATAAGCCTTTCCTTATCCTCTCAAAAGAAGATTGAAATATGGAAATCTTGAGCACACATGTAAGATCCGGTATCGTGTTGCCGGGGCTGGTATTATGTCTTAAAAACGAGAGGCCATTTCATGGATTCGCAATCGGTAGCACCTGTGGTTCTGGTAATCCTGGACGGCTGGGGTTATCGGGACGCTCTCGATGGCAACGCGGTGCTGGCTGCCCAAACCCCTGTCCTGGATAGCCTTTGGGCTGCCTATCCCCATGCTCTGCTGCAAGCCTCAGGTCGAGCTGTGGGCCTGCCGGCAGGACAGATGGGCAACTCTGAAGTCGGGCATCTGACGTTGGGGGCAGGGCGGGTGGTACCGCAAGAATTGGTGCGTATCAGCGACGCCATCGAGACGGGATCCCTCTTCCAGGAGCCCCTCTTGCTGGAGGTGTGTTGCCAACTCAAAGAGCGAGGGGGCCGTTTTCATTTCATCGGCCTCTGCTCCGAAGGCGGGGTTCACTCCCACATCGACCATCTCTATGGCTTGCTTAAGTTGGCGACCCAGGCTGGGATCCCGGCCTATGTCCACGCCATCACCGATGGCCGCGATACCTTGCCTCGCGACGGGGCCAGGGTTCTGGCCGCCCTGGAAAAAGAGCTGCAACGGCTGGGCAATGGCGTCATCGCCACCCTGAGTGGCCGCTACTACGCCATGGATCGGGATCGCCGTTGGGAGCGCACCCAGAAGGCCTACGAGATCCTGACGGAAGACGGCCCTGGCTGTGGCCGCAGCGCTGCTGAGGTCATGGAAGACTTTTACGCCCAGGATGTTACCGACGAGTTCATTCCCCCCACTCGCTTGGCTCCGGGGGCGGTGCAGCCGGGAGATGCAGTCATCTTCTTCAACTTCCGACCGGATCGCGCCCGCCAGCTCACCCAAGCCTTCGTCTGCCCTGACTTTTCCGGTTTCCAGCGCCGTCTGATTCCGGATCTCACCTTTATCACCATGACGCAGTACGATCCAACCTTGCCGGTGCAGGTGCTCTTTAAGCCCCAGAACCTGGATCACCTGCTGGGCCAAGTGGTGAGCGAGGCCGGCCTCAAGCAGTTGCGCATTGCCGAGACGGAAAAGTACGCCCACGTCACCTACTTCTTCAACGGCGGCATCGAGCAGCCCTTTCCCGGCGAAGATCGCATCTTGGTGCCAAGCCCGCTGGTGGCCACCTACGACCAGATGCCGGAGATGTCGGCGGTGGAGGTGACCGACAAGGCTATCGAAGCTATCGCCCGCCGCGAATACAGCCTCGTGGTGCTCAACTATGCCAATCCCGACATGGTGGGCCACACCGGCAACTTCGAGGCCACCGTGCGGGCGCTGGAGACGGTGGATCGCTGCCTGGGCCGTCTGCTGGCGGCGGTGGTGGATGCGGGGGGTACCACCTTAATCTTGGCGGATCACGGCAACGCCGAGCTGATGTGGGACGAGCAGGGCAACCCTTGGACCGCCCACACCACCAACCCCGTCCCCTGCATCCTGGTGGAGGGGGAAAAGCGCAAAATCCCCAGTCGCGGCGGCAACGTCAAGCTGCGCTCCGACGGCACCCTGGCCGACGTGGCCCCCACCCTTCTGGAGATCTTAGGTCTGCCTCAACCTGCCGAGATGACAGGGCGCTCGCTCTTGCAGCCGGCAGAATACACCATCCTGCAGCGGCAACCCAGCCCAGTGGGGCGCTGAGACCGGGAATTGCTCACTCGGCCACTGGGATCCCAGCCTGGGCCAGCCAAGCTCTCAGCTCTTCCCAGTTGCGGTAGAGGGCCAAAACCTGCGAGCGCTCAGGGTGATAGGGGGCGCTCAGGCGCTCCAACTGCAAAAAGCGAGCCTGGGGAGGGATCACCGCCACTTCCGGATCGGGGGGTGTGGGCCGGCGCAGGGAGCTGCTGTAGCCGCGGTAGATCAGCACCAAATCAACTTCCCCCTCGCTTTCTACCTCCACCCGCAGCACCTCCTGGGGGTGAGCCTGGCTGTAGCGCTCCAAGGCCAGCGGCCAGGGCAAAGCACTCATGCCAGCTCCCCCTTGTCTGCACCGGGCCGCAGCCGCCAGACAAAGTAAACGCTATAGAGCAGGTAGGCCACCAAGCCCCACGCCCCCACGCTCCCCAGCAGCTCCGGCGGCACATTGGGATGGAAAATCTCTCGAAACCCCAGCGGCGGCTCAAGCCAAGCTCGACACTCCGCCGATAGAGAAGCCCGGAAGGCGCAGGGCACGAAGGCCCCCGAAAAGAGGATCCCGGCCCCCATGTAACCGGTTACAGCCCACCGCCAGAGCAAAAAAGCTCGTGCCGCCCAGCTTCTCGACTGCCTGAGAGCAGTGCTCCAATCTCGCCAGAACCACAGGCAGACCGGGATCAAGAGCCGCGCCATCGCCCCGCTCAAGAAGCTGATGGGCAGGCCACCAATCATCAAATACACCGTCACCGCCAAGAGGCTGGACACCCGCCAGTAAACGATCAAGAGCTGAATCAGAGGACGTAACCCCACCGCAAAAGCCCAAATTAGGAGAGCCAACGGCAGCACCACCGTCAGCGCCACGGCCAAGCTGTAGTCCACCCAGATCGCCTTGACCAGCCAACTCACGGGGATCATCCTCGCCCTTTCTTCTCACTGCCCCATAGTATATAGAGCGGCAGGGTCGGCGGGATCCACCTCAAAACAACAGGAGGTAACAGAATATTGCAGCTTCTCGGCCACCTTAGGCAAAACTTTACATCCGAGGGCTTTCAGAAAGTTTTCCATTTTTGCCGTTGCCGATCCGCGAAGGTGGTAGATTCTTAGAGGAACATCTCCGTCTGTCGAAGGGCTAGTCGTCTTTCGAGGCGATGATTGTAAGGTTCCATCCCGTCCTGGCCCGGCCCAACTCGTTAAGTATTGTTACTTAGTCGTGTTATTTTGGGTTAAGGCCAGATCCTCACAGGTGGTGACCTCATTCCCATGGCACGTTCTTCCCGACTTCTCTCCCACAGTCCTGCCCGTTGGAAGGCGACCCCGTGGAAGCCCAAGCCTTTGCCTCCCCTAGAGGAGGCGCCGCCTCCGTCCCAGCAGGAGGAGGATTTAGGCTGCCAGAGTGCGTCGCAGCCGTCGCTTGCTCCGGGCGAAGCGGGTTCGGGGGAGAAGGCGACAATGGCTGGCAGGAGCTATGAAGCGCTGCAGCTATGGCTGGTGGTGGTTACCTTGGGCGTGAGTCTGGCCATCGCTGTGGGAGTGGCCCTGGTCTACTCCCCAGGGGTGGCGGCCAACTACTTGCTCGGAGCAATCGTTGGCGTAGTCTATCTGCGCATGCTGGGCCGTGGTGTTGCGGAGCTGGGCAAAAGTCGCAGCCGGCTGGGCGTGACGCGCTTGGCTCTGTTTGTCGGGCTGATCGTCCTGGCCACTCAGGTGAAGTCTTTACAGATTTTGCCTATTTTTTTGGGGTTCATGACCTACAAGGTCGCCCTGCTCATTCATCTTGTCCAGACGCTGACTCGTTTATCCTCTTCTGCGTGATGCCCATGAACCTGTTCTTCTCCTCTCCTCCTCTTCTAGCAGAACTTGAGGTCGGCCATCACCTCTATTGGCACCTGGGCAAATTCACCGTTCACGGGCAGGTTTTGATTGCCAGTTGGATCGCCATCGCCCTGATCTTGGCCGTGGTGCTGTTGGGGACTCGTCAACTGCAGCGGGAGCCGTCTGGCCTGCAAAACTTCGTTGAGTATGCCCTGGAATTTGTGCAAAGCATTGCCCGCGCCCAGATTGGCGAGCGCAACTTCCGGCCCTGGGTGCCCTATGTTGGCACCTTGTTCTTGTTCATCTTTGTCTCCAACTGGATGGGCAACCTCTTCCCTTGGAAGTTGATTCCCCTGCCGGAAGGAGAGCTGGCCTCTCCCACCAACGACATCAACACCACCGCCGGCTTGGCGCTGCTCACCAGCGTCATGTATTTTGTAGCCGGTATTAGCAAGCGAGGGCTGTCCTACTTTAAAAAGTACATCGAGCCCACGCCGGTTCTGTTGCCCATCAACGTCCTGGAAGATTTCACCAAACCTCTCTCGCTGAGCTTCCGTCTGTTCGGCAACATCTTGGCAGAGGAGCTGGTGATCGCGGTGTTGGTGTTGCTGGTGCCGTTGTTGATCCCGGTGCCGGTGATGATCCTGTTCCTGTTTACAGGGGCCATTCAGGCTTTGATCTTCGCGACGCTCTCGGCAGCTTACATTGGAGAGGCGCTGGAAGGTCATGGGGGTGGGGATCACCACGATTGACCCAGGAGTTGAGCCAGCCGCCGAGTTCAGGGCCCAGCTCTCAAAACCTCTCCAATGGGTCGTTGCAAGGGATCCCTTCTCTGGTAAGGTTTGTTGGGGCCGAGAGGCCGCCGACAAAGAGGCGATCGGTTAAATAAAGCCAGATCACCTCGACGCTCAAAGCGCTGTTGCGTTCGTGTCAACCCTCTGTTTTGTACTGACAAGGAGCATCTCACTATGGATCCGTTAACCTCTGCTGCTTCTGTTTTGTCTGCCGCTCTGGCAATTGGCCTGGGATCCCTGGGCCCGGGGCTGGGCCAGGGGAATGCTGCCGCCGCCGCTATGGAAGGGCTGGCCCGTCAGCCGGAAGCAGAAGATAAAATCCGCGGCAACCTGCTGGTCAGCCTGGCCTTCATGGAAGCGTTGACCATCTACGGCTTGGTGGTGGCACTGGTACTTTTGTTTGCCAACCCCTTCGCCTAATGCCTCTGGGGGCGGCCCAGGCCGAGAGCTGGGGTCTTGCCCCCCTTCCCTGCTCGATCTCAGATCCTGTTTCTGTTGGTGCGGCCTCATGATTTGTTCAACTTTGTTGGCCGTCGAAGCTGCCGAGAAAAATGGCCTCTTCGATCTGGATGCCACCTTGCCCATCATTGCCGTCCAATTTCTGCTGCTGGTGGCCGTGCTCAACTCCCTTTTCTACGAGCCGGTTACTCGGGTCATCGACAGCCGCAACGACTACATCCGCACCACCCAGGCGGAGGCCCAGGAGCGGTTGGACAAGGCGATGGCTCTGACCCGCCAGTACGAGGCTGAGATCGGCAAGGCCCGCCTACAGGCGCAGCAGGTGATCGCCGAGGCGGAAGCGGCTGCAGCCCGCATCCGTGCGGAGAAGCTGGCGGCAGCCCAGACGGAGATCCAAGCCAAGCTGGAGGCGGCGCGGCGGCAAGTTGAGCAGGAAAAGCAGACGGCGCTCGAACAACTGCAGCAGCAAGTGGATGCCATTGCCGCCCAGATCACCGAGAAGCTGTTGGGCAGCGCCCGTTAAGTGGCCGGTTGAACATTCCTTGGGAGTAGCGCGTGATGCTGGTGTGGAGCCTGATGCCCGCTTGGCTTTTGGCCATGGCAGAAGCCGCGGAAGTATCCCCAGAAAAGGGGCTCTTGGATGCGATTCTGGAAAGCAACTTAATCAACATCGCCATCATCCTCACCTTGCTGTACATTTTGGGGCGCCGGGTGGTGGGGGAAGCTCTGGCCAAGCGGCGAGAAGGCATCCTCGAGGAGCTGCGCCAGGCGGAGCAGCGCAAGCAGGAGGCGATCGAGAGGCTGGCGGAAGAACAACAAAAGCTGGCGCAGGCCCAGCAGGAGGCGGAGCGCATTCGCAAACAGGCGGAGGCCAATGCGGAAGCCCGCCGGCAGGAGCTGTTGCAGCAGGCGGAGCGGGAGATCGAGCGGCTGCGCGCCAACGCCGAAAGGGATCTCTCTGCTGAACAAGAGCAAATTGTCCAGGAGCTGCGCCGCCAGATCGTGCGCCAAGCCCTGCGCAAGGTGGAGCAGGAGCTGCCGCAGCACCTCAGCGAGCAGGTTCACCAGCGCCTGATCGAACAAGGGATCCAGATGATTGCCCGCTAAGGAGGAGGAAGGGAAAAGCATGATCAGCCGCACCATGGCCGCCAAGGTGGTCGATCCCTACGCCGAAGCCCTGGTTTCTCTTGCCTCTGCTCAGGGGCTAATGGATACCTTTGAGGCCGACATCCGTTTTATGGCCGCGGTTCTGCAGGCCACGCCGGAGCTGGGCCAATTCCTCGCCAGCCCCCTGATCAAGGCGGAAGCCAAGAAAAACCTGCTGCAGCAGGTGTTTGCCGACCAGATCCACCCCCTGCTGCTGAATGCTCTTAAGCTGTTGTGCGACCGTCGCCGTATCATGTTCCTCGAGGCCGTCTGCCGGCGGTTCTTGGAGCTGCAGCGGAAGCTGCAAGATATCGTCCTGGCCGAGGTGACCACGGCGGTACCTCTGACGGAGGCGCAACAGCAGTCGATCCGCGAGCGGGTAAGAGACTTCACGCAGGCCAGGGGTGTGGAGCTCCAGATTGCCCAAGATCCCACGTTGCTGGGTGGGGTGATCATCAAGATCGGATCCCAGGTGATCGACCTCAGCTTGCGCGGCCAGTTGCGCCGGCTGGCGCTGCAGTTGGCCTAAATTGGCCCAGCGTTTTCCTTAATAATTTTGGATCCCTTCCTATTCCGTTGAGAGGACTGCTATGCCTACGATTCGCCCAGACGAGATCAGTACCATCATCAAGCAGCAGATCGAACAGTATAACCAGGAGATGCAGATCTCCAATGTCGGTACCGTCCTGCAGGTGGGAGACGGCATTGCCCGCATCTACGGCCTGGAGAAGGTGATGGCCAGCGAACTGTTGGAATTTGAGGATGGCACCACCGGTATTGCCCTTAACCTAGAAGAAGACAACGTCGGCGCAGTGTTGATCGGCTCCGGGCGGAATATCCAAGAGGGATCCACCGTCAAAGCCACGGGCAGAATTGCCAGCATCCCTGTAGGGGAAGCCCTGCTGGGCCGCGTGGTGGATCCCCTGTGCAATCCCATCGACGGCAAAGGGCCGATTCACTGCACCGAGACGCGCCTCATTGAGTCCCCGGCCCCTGGCATTATCGATCGCCGCTCCGTGTACGAGCCTCTGCAAACCGGCATCACCGCCATTGACGCTCTAATCCCCATCGGGCGGGGGCAGCGGGAGCTGATCATCGGCGACCGCCAAACCGGCAAGACCACCGTTGCCGTGGACACGATCCTGAACCAGAAAGGGCAGGATGTGATCTGCATCTACGTAGCCATTGGCCAGAAGCAGAGCACCATCGCCCAGGTGGTGGGCATCCTGACCGAGCGAGGGGCAATGGACTACAGCATTGTGGTGGCTGCCGGCGCTGACAGCCCGGCCCCGCTGCAGTGGTTGGCCCCCTATTGTGGCGCCACCATTGCCGAGTACTTTATGTACCAGGGTAAGCACACTTTGGTGGTCTACGACGACCTCTCCAAGCAGGCGGTGGCCTACCGGCAGATGTCGCTGCTGTTGCGGCGTCCGCCCGGTCGGGAAGCCTACCCAGGGGATGTATTCTATCTGCACTCGCGGTTGCTGGAGCGGGCGGCCAAGCTGAACAGCCGGCTGGGCGAGGGATCTATGACGGCGCTGCCGATTGTGGAAACCCAGGCCAACGACGTGTCGGCCTATATTCCCACCAACGTTATCTCCATCACCGATGGGCAGATCTTCTTGGAGTCGGATCTGTTCAACGCCGGTATTCGCCCCGCCATCAACGTTGGCATCTCTGTCAGCCGCGTCGGCTCGGCGGCCCAGACCAAGGCGATGAAGAAAGTGGCCGGCTCGATCAAGGTGGAACTGGCGCAATTTCGCGATCTAGAAGCCTTTGCCCAATTTGCCTCTGATCTGGACGAGGCCACCCAGAAGCAATTGGCCCGTGGCCAACGGCTGCAGGAGATCCTCAAGCAGCCGCAATATTCGCCCCTGTCTTTGGATCAGCAGGTGGCAATTATCTACGCCGGGACGCGGGGGTATTTGGACGACATTCCGGTGGAGAAAGTCTCCAGCTTCAAACAGGGCCTGCTGTCCTACTTGGGCACCACCCATCCCAAGTATGGGGAGATCGTCCTCTCCACCAAGCAACTCACTGAAGAGGCGGAAGAGATCTTGAAAACCGCCATCACGGAGTTCAAACAAAGCTTCCTGGCCAAGGCGGCTTAGTTGCCGGGGATCCCTGCTTTGGGGATCCCCATCCAGTAACCACAGCAGAGGGGATCGGTTATGGCAAACCTAAAGCGGATTCGCGATCGCATCAAGGCGGTGAAAAATACCCGCAAGATTACAGAGGCCATGCGCCTGGTGGCGGCAGCGCGGGTGCGACGGGCCCAGGAGCAGGTGATGGCCACCCGTCCCTTTGCCGACCGCCTAGCCCAGGTTTTCTATCGGCTGCAAACGCGGTTGCGGCTGGAAAATGTCGAGTTGCCTCTGCTGAAGCAGCGGCCCATTGAAACGGTGGGCCTGTTGGTGGTGGCTGGGGATCGGGGCCTGTGCGGTGCTTACAATGCCAACGTTATCAAGCGCACCGAGGAGCGGGTGCGCGAGCTGCAGCAGACGGGGCTGCAGGTGCAGCTTTACCTGGTGGGCCGCAAGGTGGTGCAGTATTTTCAGCGCCGCTCCGCTCCCATTGCCAAGACCTACGTGAACTTGTCGCAGATTCCTACGGCGGCGGAAGCTGCGCAAATAGGGGATCAGCTCCTCTCCGCTTTCCTGTCCGAGAAAGTAGACAAGGTGGAGCTGATCTACACCCGCTTTGTCTCGCTGATTAGCTCCCGTCCGGTGGTGCAATCGCTGCTACCTCTGGATCCCACGCGCCTGGCTGCCCGCGACGACGAGATTTTTAACCTGCTGGTGCGGGGGGGAGAGTTCACGGTCGAGCGCAGCAAGATCGTTGCTCCTGTCTCAGCCCCGCCGCCAGACATGATCTTCGAGCAGGATCCGGTGCAGATTTTGGACGCGCTGCTGCCGCTGTACTTGAACAACCAGTTGTTGCGGGCTTTGCAGGAAGCAGCGGCCAGCGAGTTGGCGGCCCGCATGACGGCCATGAACAATGCCAGCGACAACGCCAGCGAACTCATCCGCACACTGGGCCTTGCCTACAACAAAGCTCGGCAGGCGGCTATCACCCAGGAGATCCTGGAGGTAGTTGCCGGAGCTGAGGCCCTATGAACTTCTCTCCCACCCTCACCCCCAACCCCTCTCCCAGAGGTACCCTCACCCCCAACCCCTCTCCCAGAGGTACCCTCACCCCCAACCCCTCTCCCAGAGGGAGAGGGGAGTTAGGGAACGACGTAGGGAGACGTTTTATTTGAGGAGCCTAGATTGCGTCGCTGGGCTATCTGGGCGTTGAGCAGGATCACCGGCAAAATCCCCACCAGGACAATCGCCAAGGCGGGGGCGCCGGCCTCGGCCAGGCGTTCGTCGGCAGCCATGCGGTAGGTGTGGACGGCCAAGGTATCGAAGTTGAAGGGGCGTAGCACCATCGTGGCCGGCAGCTCCTTCATCACATCTACAAACACCAGCAGCATCGCTCCCAGGATCCCGCCCCCCATCAGGGGCAGGTGCACCCGCCACAGGGTGCCCAGGGATCCCTGCCCCAAGCTGCGGGCTGCCTCGTCCAGGCTGGGAGGAATGCGCGCTAGCGTCGCCTCGACGGTGGACAGAGCCACCGCCAAAAAGCGCACCAGATAGCCAAACACCAACGCCACAATAGTGCCGCTGATCACCAGACCGGGCGGCTGTTGAAAGAGCGCCTGCCGCAAGTAGCTCAGCAGTTGATCCAGTTGCCCCAGGGGAATCAGAACTCCTACTGCAATCACCACGCCCGGTAGCGCGTAGCCCAGGGAAGATAGCCGCACCGCCAGCCGCAGGCCCCAGGCCCGCTGCAGCCGCAAACCGTACAGCACCACCACCGCCACCAAGACGGCGATCACCGCCGTGATCGTTGAGAGCAGAAAGCTGTTCTGGGCGTAGCTCCAAAAGCGGCGGCCCAACTCCCCCTGGCGCAGGGTCATGTTGAGCAGGATCAGGGCAGGGATCACGAAGCCCAGCCCAATCGGGATCCCACAGGCCAGCCACGCCCCCACCCCCCGGATCCCGTGCAAGGGATAACGACTTGGGTTTGGCTTGAATCCTTGGCGATAGTAGCGCGCCCGCCGGCGGGAGAACTGCTCCAGGGCCATCAGCAGCAACACCAACAGCAGCAGCAGCGCTGAAAGCTGAGCTGCCGCCACCGGATTGCCCAGGGCCGTCCAAGTGCGGTAGATGCCGGTGGTAAAGGTATCGACCCCAAAATAGCTGACGGTGCCGAAATCGTTCAGGGTCTCCATCAAAGCCAGCAGGCAGCCGGCCACGATCCCTGGCCGGGCCAAGGGCAAGGCCACCCGGAAAAAGCTGGCCCAGGGTCCGTAGCCCAAGGAGCGGCTCACCTCCAAACAGACCACCGACTGTTCCTGGAAGGCCAGCCGCGCCGAGAGATACACATAGGGGTAGAGAGTGAGGATGAGCAGCAGGATCGCCCCCCACAAGGAGCGAATGTTGGGGAACCAGTAGTCGCCGATCCCCCAGCCGGCAACCCGCCGCAGCCAGGTCTGGAAGCCGCCGGTTACTTGCAAAAAATCGGTGTAAGCGTAGGCCAACACATAAGTAGGAGCCGCCAGGGGCAACACCAGCATCCACTCCAGCCAGGCCCGCCCCCAGAATTCGCACATTGTCACCAGCCAGGCAGTGCCGCTGCCCACCAGGATGACTCCCAGCGCCACCCCCACCATCATCAGCAGGCTGTTGCGCACGTACAGCCCCAAGACCGTGTCGGTCAAGTGCTCCCAAACCTGCCGCTCATCAGCAAAAAGGCTGAGGAGAACCGTCAGAGTGGGAATCAAAATTAAGCCCGTCAGGGCTAAGGTCAGCAACGTCCAACCGCTGAACCAGCGCGTCCAAGCTCTCTTGAGAGAATGGTCAAAGCGTTTACCCAGATTTAGCCAAGCTAACTTTTCCATCAATTGCAGCTGAAATCCCTGAGAGCTGGCAAAAACTTTTTCTTCACCGTACTGTTTCCCAATTGTCAGGCAAATCTTAGGAAAAAACAAAGAAGCTAAGTCTCAAGACTCAAACTTGGGACTTGATCCTGCTTTGGGGCTGCACTGCGACCCCTACCGGGGAGCCAAGAAGAAAGCTCTTGGCAGCCCCGGCGCTTTTCATCGCCAACCGGCCCGATCCATCACTTTCAGGGCATCGGGGGTAACGCGGCCAATGCTGGCGGCGTTGATCGTGTCTTCCTTGAAGGTGCCAAAGCTGGCCACCACCGAGTCGATCTCCGCCCCCGGCAGCACCGGGTATTCGTTGTTGCTCTGGGCAAAGATGGCCTGCGCCTCTGGGCCGGAGAGGAACTCCAGAAACTGGATGGCGGCCTCTTTGTTGGGAGCTGTTTTCAAAACTCCGGCGCCGCTGATGTTGACGTGGGTGCCGCGATCCTGTTGGTTGGGAAAGAAGACGCCGATTTTCTCCGCTACGGCGCGATCTTCGGGATTGTCGGATTTGATCAAACGCGCCAGGTAGTAGGTGTTGGCTAGGGCCACATCCCCCACACCAGCGGCCACGGCTTTGATTTGATCAATGTCTCCCCCTTCCGGCGGGCGGGCAAAGTTGGCCACCAAGCCGCGGGCCCACTGTTCGGTTTCTGGGATCCCGTGCGCCAGGATAATGGAAGCCGTCAGAGATTGGCTGTACACATTGCTGGAGGAGCGGGTGAGCACCTTACCTCGCCACTTGGGGTTGGCCAGATCTTCGTAGGTGGAGAGCTCCTTGGGATCCACCTTGTCTTTGTTGTACATGATCACCCTGGCCCGCTTGGTTAGGCCAAACCAGTAGCCTTCCGGATCCCGCAGCGATTCCGGGATGTTCTTAGAGAGCGTCTCGGACTGGATGGGCTGAAACAGGCCTTCGTTCTGGGCGCGCCACAGCCGGGCCACATCCACCGTCATGAAGATATCAGCAGGGCTGTTGGCTCCCTCGCTGCGGATACGTTGGGCAATCTCGTCGGCGTTGCCCTGCACCCAATTGACGGTAATGCCCGTTTTCTGTTTGAAAAGTTCGTACAATTCCTCATCAGTGCTGTAGTGCCGAGAGGTGTAGAGGTTCACCTCCCGGTTGGCGCCGCGGGCCGGACGCCCCAGCAAGCCTGCCGCCAAGGCTACAGAGCCCAGCGCGGCTCCGCTGACCAGTTGCCGTCGCGATAAGCGCATACCCAACTCCTAAACTCAAAAACATTTCAAGAAAGGCTGCTGCATTGACCCAGTCAGCAATGCCTTTACCCGAGAAAGCACTTGAAAACCCCCTCCCTGAATCAGGGCAGTTCCCTCAACTGCCGGCCTTTTGACCCTTCTCTAGGCCAAGCTTATTGAGATTTTTATTCAAGAACTTTGCTCTGGGGCAATGATAGAGGATCCTGAGTACCGAGTCAAGCTGTTGGGAGTCGTTCTCATCTTTGAACCGTTTGGCCCAAGATCCGCCAACTCTCGCTGGAAACAAGAGCCAAGGTCGCTTCTCATCGCGGCTGGCCGGGCAAGGGAATCCCTTACCGGAATATTTTGGGTAGGGCGGGGTTCTAGACCTGCCTTGGGTATAAAGGGAGCAGGGTAGGTGGTGGAGTATGGTGGGATCCCTTTCTCATCAATGGCTGGATGAGCAACTGCAGGACAATGGCCGGGATCCGGGTGTTTTCATCCTGGTCTGTGGCTACAACGACTTGGCAGCGTTGACGCTGCAGATTCTGGAAGACTTTGGACAGCGCGCGGTGGTGGTGGCTCCCGGCCCGCGGCCTTCTTTATTAAAAGAGCAGTGGCAATACCTAGAGGGGGATCCCCATCAGCCGGAGGTGTTGCGCCGGGCTGGGATCGAGCGGATCAAGGTGGCATTGCTTGTGGAGGACAACGACCAAGCCAACTTCGAGCTGGCTCTCTTGATTCGGGATCTCAACCCGCAGGTGCGCATTGTCTCTCGTCTGTTTAACACCGGCCTTGCCCGCTACCTGGACTCGATTTTGCCGCAGCATTTTTCCCTGTCGGTGGCTGCCTTGGCTGCGCCGGCCTTTGCTCTGAAAGCTGTCTCGGACGAATTTGTCGGCTACTTCGAGCTGCCCCAGTTAGAGGCTCAGCCGGCCACGCTGCCGCCGGAGCTGGCGAATCCGCTTTATTTTGGCGCTCCCCAAGAGACCACCCTCTGGAACGTGGTGGAGCTGACCATCGGCTACAACTCCCGTCTGCTGCACATGCCCCTCTCGGAACTGGAGGAAACCTTTCGGGCGCGGGTGCTGTTTCACTACCCGGTGGACGGGCTGTCCGACTTTTCCGAGTCTCGGGTTTTCGACGATTTCGACCACGAGGCAGAGCTGCTGGAGGGGGATCGCATTTTGGTGATCTGCGACCCCAGATCCTATCTGCACCTGTTGGAGCGCAACGGGCGGCGCGGCTCTTCGCGGGCACAACGCTGGGCCAGCGGACAGGTGCAAGACAAACGACAACAACAGCGAGGCAACTCGTTCAGGCAGCTCCTATCTTGGCTGCGCAGAAGCCTGCAGGGACTGCTGCAGGTCAAGCCCATCGTGCGCACCCTCACCTTCACCTTGGGAGCCATGCTGGTGCTGGGGATCCTTAACTTTAGAGCTATCGGCAAATCCGTGGTTGACGGGCTGTTGCTGACCATCGTGGTGTTGACGGGGGGGTATGGGGACATCGAGGCTTTTCAGCAGGCGGAGACCCCTCTAGGGGTGAAGGTGGTGGCGGTGGTCATGACCTTGGTGGGGGCTGCCCTGGTGGGGTTGATCTACGGATTGGTGACCGACAAGTTGGTGAGCAGCCGCTTTGGCTTGGGCCGGGCCGCCCGTATGCCCAAAGCGGATCACGTGGTGATCGCGGGGTTGGGGCGGCTGAGCTACTTGGTGCTGCAGTTGTTGCGGCAAATGGGCTATGAGGTGGTGGTTGTGGAGCCCGACAGCGACAATCCCCTGCTGGCGGCGACGGAACGGGAGGGGGCGGTGGTGATCCGGGGCAACTACGCCTTGGCCAGCACGCTGCAACAGGCTCGCATCCAAAGCAGCCGCTCTTTGATCTGCACGACGCCTGACGATCTCACCAACCTCGAGACCGCCCTGACCGCCCACAGCCTGCAACCTGGGATCCGCACCATTTTGCGGGTCACGGATCCTGAGCTGGCGGCGCGGATGCAGCGGCATCTGCAGACGCTGGGAACCAGCTACAGCACCACGGCCCTGGGGGCGCGGGCTTTTGCTACGGCAGCGTTGGTGGGATCCGTTTACGGCACCTTGACTTGGGACGGGGAAACGCTGCTGGTGACGCTGCTGGAGGTCTCGGCCCATGACCCTTACCTGGGGCTATCCCTACGGCAACTGGCCCAGGATTACGACCTGGCGATCTTGCTGCATCACTCCCGACCGGGCCGGCCCTGTGTTTTTCCCAAGATCTGGCAGAAAGAGGGCGAGACCCTGTTGAAGCGGGGGGATCGTCTATACGTGATGGGGACGGTGGGATCCCTGATTCGCCTGGCCCAGGGACGCCCTCTGCCGCCGGAACTCTATCAAGTGCGGCTTTTGGAATACCGCAACCCCTACTTTGAAGACGAGATCCTCTCCACCTTGGCGTTTTATGCGCGGCTGCCCAAGACGGCCCTGAAGCCGCTGTTGCGCTGCCTGCCGGCGGTGGTGAGCCCCCCTCTCCCCCGCGACAAGGCCATTAAGTTGGCCCGCCAACTGCGCAAAATGAGCACCGAGGTGCAGGTGTTTGCCCAGGTGCAGGCCGAGCGGCGGATCCCTGAAGTCCTCTAGGGCTTTTCCGCCACAAGGCGCACAAAGCGATTTTGCCCGTAGAGCTCTTGCGCCACCACTCTCAAGCCAACCTTCTCCAACAGCCAGGCCAAGTCCTCAGCGCTGAAGCGGTTGTGCTCGTAGAAGTGGGTAAACTGATCCACCAAGGTGTCTAGGGATGTTTCCATCTGAAACAGTTGGGCTTCTGTGGCCGCATCGAAGTAGAGGCTAAGTGGGGCGCGCACCCAGTCCACCAGCAAAAACCGCCCCCCTGGCTTGAGCAGACGCCGCACCGCTTGCAACAGGCGCACCGGCTGCACCATCTCGTGGATCACCACCACCGCCTGAGCCGCGTCAACGCTGCAATCTGGCAGGGGCAAATGGGGATCGTGGAGATCGGCCTGCAGCAGTTGAAGGCCAGGGACGCCTTTCAAGTCTGCCGCTGCCCGCTCCAACATGTAGGGCATTAGATCTACGCCAATGAAATGTCCGCCGGGGTAGCGCTGGGCCCACTGCCGGAGGACATACCCCGGCCCCGTTCCCAGATCCAGCAGGCAGGGCGCAGCGGGCAAGCAGGGCTCAACATGCTGCTGCCAAAACTGCCAAAAGGTCTCATTGAAGCGGCCAGGAGCAGTAGCCAGCATGCGCTCGCAAAAGCTGGGGCCACGGTGGTGCTGGTAAAGGAGCTGAAAGGTATCGAGGCCAGCTTGGGGCATGGCTAAGCCTCCTCAACAGATCCTGGGGACAACGTCAGAGGTGTAGGCAGGGCATCGCAGCAACTCAAAATGTCGGCCTAGCGAGCAGAGGAAGCGGTGGAGAAGTTGGCGATGGCCGTCTCCAGGTCGTCAAAACAGGTCAAGACCTTCTCCATCGAGGTGAGGCTGAGGACGAGGGCGACGCTTTCCGGAACGCAACAGAGGCTGAGGTTGCCGCCGGCAGTCCGGCACTTGCGCAAGGCCGAGATCAGCACCCCCAGGCCGGAGCTATCCATAAAAGTAACCGCCGACATGTCGATCAACAGGTTGTGGTAACCAAAATCCAAAACCTGCTGCAGCAACTGCCGCACTTCGGAAGCGACCTTGGCGTCAAAGCGACCTTCCAACGGCACAATCGCCAGTTGTTGCCCTTGCGGAGTTTCGGCGGTACGGATGCGCAGCTTAAAATCCATTGCTTCCAGTCAAGACCTCATGCCCCACCTTAGCACCATCGGTTGCTGCTATGACCCCCTCGGCAGAAAATCCCTCTTCTGCAGACAGAGAGGGTATCCTTCTTTGCCATGGCAACTTCCCACTGGTTGAGATTGTCTGCCGGATCTAGGCGCGCTGTGCCGTTGAGGCAGCTACCCTCCCTTCCTCTTCAGCCAGGGAGCAGTCCCTCACCCCCGGCCCCTCTCCCAAAGGGAGAGGGGAGCAATCCCTCACCCCCGGCCCCTCTCCCAAAGGGAGAGGGGAGCTAACTGCTCCGCCTGCAGACAGAGGGATCCAACCTTTACTTCCCGTCTCAGATCCTGGCGGGATCGAGGGCGTAAGTCGAATCGAGCGCGGCAAGGGACATGTGCAAGCGGGGTCGGTGCATGGCCAGCAACTGGGCCAAGCGCTTGCGCAGTTCAGTCCGCGGCACGATTGCATCGATGAGCCCATGGGCTAGCAAGTACTCAGCCGTCTGGAAGCCTTCGGGAAGCTTGCCCTTGCCAATGGTTTGCTCGATAACATTGGGCCCGGCAAACCCTATCTGGGCGCCGGGTTCGGCCAGGATCAAGTCTCCCAGCATGGCAAAGCTGGCGGTCACTCCCCCATAGGTGGGATGGGTAAGCACGGAGATAAACAACTGGCCGGCTTCGCGGTGCCTTTGCAGAGCGGCTGCCGTTTTGGCCATCTGCATCAGGCTGAGGATCCCTTCCTGCATGCGGGCTCCCCCAGAGGCCGAAAAAAGGATCAGGGGTAGGTGATCGCAGGTGGCGCGTTCGGTGAGACGGGTAATCTTCTCGCCTACGACCGAGCCCATGCTGCCGCCCATAAAGCGAAAATCCATCACGCCCATCGCCACCGGGATCCCTTCCAGAGTGCCCAGCCCGGTCAGGACGGCATCCTTGAGCTGGGTGCGCTCCTGGTAGGCGGCCAGGCGCTCGGCGTAGGGCTTTTGGTCGAAAAAGTGCAGCGGATCGGTGGGGGCCAGGTGCTCGTCGAGGGGCTGCCAGGAGCCGGGATCCAAAAGCTGCTCCAGCCGCTGCGGGGCTGTGATGCGATGGTGGTAGCCACAGCTTGGACAAACCTGCCAGTTCTGCTGCAGATCTTTGCTGTAGGTGAGAGCGTCGCAAGCTGGACACTTCTGCCAGAGGCCGTCGGCAATCTCTCGCACTTGCCGCTCTTTGTCAAAGGGGCTGCTGCCTGTCAAGTTGAGAGAAGTCTGCTTGCGCCGCTCGGCAAACCAATCCAGTAAAGACATAGCCGCTGAGGTACCCCCCTAGCTAGGGATGGCCAGAGCTGAATCTACAAGCCCTGCCGGTGAGCTGCGAAACTCATCTTAACGTTCTCAAGCTATCAAAGAATCGCCAAGCTGGAAATAGAAACTTGCAGTAGCCATGACCGCAGAAACCCAGTGGCAGGTGTTGACCACAGGGGATGGATCCCTGACCTTTTTCTCCCAGGAGTTTGGGCAGGCTTTTCACAACCTCAGCGGCGCCGCTCAGGAAGCGCTGGAGAAGTTCGTCCGCCCTTGCCGGCTGGATCGGCTGCCGTTGGAGCGGGATCCGGAGGATCCCATTTGTCTTTTGGATATTTGCTTTGGCCTTGGCTACAACTCTGGCCTGGCCTTGGAGACAATCTGGCAGGTGCGGCCCGACTGCCCTGTAGAAGTCATTGGCCTAGAGCGCTCCCCGCAGGTGCCCCGCCAGGCCTGGCAGGTGGGGGTGGGATCCACTTGGAGCTTTAGCCAGGAGTGGCAACACTTTATCAACGAGGGATCCTGGCAATCGCCGCGCTGGCGCGGAACGCTGCTGTGGGGAGATGCCCGCCAAACCCTGCTCCAGGTGCCGCTGGGATGGGCGGATGCGGTGTTTTTGGATCCCTTCTCCCCTTCCGTCTGCCCGGAGCTGTGGACGGTGGACTTTTTGCGGGCAGTGGCGGCGCGAATGCGCCCCGGCGGGATCCTGGCCACCTATTCCTGTGCGGCGGCGGTGCGAGCAGCCTTGCTGGAGGCAGGCCTGTTTATTGGCTCGACACCGCCGGTGGGTCGCCCCTGGCCGGGCACGGTGGCCTCACCCCAACCGGATCACCTGCCGCCCCTCTCCC
Organism: Synechococcus sp. H55.10; assembly: GCF_047502715.1. Lineage (NCBI taxonomy): Bacteria > Bacillati > Cyanobacteriota > Cyanophyceae > Synechococcales > Synechococcaceae > Synechococcus > Synechococcus sp. H55.10. The sequence goes on along the minus strand of NZ_JANSJJ010000017.1, from coordinate 28,134 downwards.
CCATGGAGTGGGAGCACCTGAAAACCCGCGCCGCTGTGCCCTACCGGGATCCCACCTTGCAGGGAGACAGAGCACAGATTCGGCTGCAGCGCCAGCAGGAACAGCAAACTTCACCCCTTGAGCCCACTTCCGCCTGGAAACGCCGCTGGCTTATGCAAGCCTAGCAACCGGAGGGCAGCTTTTGCCGGGGTTGCTGTCGGGGTGTAGCCAAGACACCTGCACCAGTCCCGTACCCTTACGCACGCTGCTGTTTCTTGACAAAGTTAAGCTAAGATAAAGCTTTTTCTCCAGGGAACTGCTATGTCTACACTGGTTGCCCTTTGTGCCGAACAGCACCGGGTTATCCTGCAGTTCTTGGCTCGTCTCTCTCGGGCCTCGGAGTTGGATCTGGAGCAGCGGCGTCTCTGGGTGCAAAGGTTGCGGCAGCGCCTCTCCCGCCACATTCAATTGGAGCGCCATGTCCTCTACCCGCTGCTCAGGACGGCTCTGGCAGCGGATCCCCAGCTCAGCAGCCAGGTCAATGGGCTGGAGCAACAGTTGCGGGATCAGATCCCGGAGCTGACCCGCTTTTTGCACCAGGCGGAGCGTGAGCCGCAGCAGTTGGATCCCTCTGCTGCCCTTCACTTTTATCGGCAGTTGCGGGCCCAGTTTGAGCAGGAAGAGAAGCTCTTGCATCCCCTCTTTGCCCAGCGTGTTTCTCCCGCCGCCGAGCAACAGCAGTTGCGCCTGTTCCGCAAGCGCCTGCAGGCCAGTGCCCCCAGTTCTGCCGGTCGTCGCCTCAATTTAGAGGAATGGGAGCGGCAGGCCGTGACTCGCCCTGTCTTGCCCCGCGAACGCCTTTGGCCCCCGCCAGGTAGCACGGCGTCGATGGCCACGCCTTAACCGAGGACGGTCTTGTCTTTGGATTCTGCCTTGGGTAACTTTCTGCTGGTTTTGGCAAGCTGGCCTGTGGTACCTTTTCCCCAGCCGACCCCTTGAATCGATGCAACCCTGGGATCCCGAAACCTACGTCGACTCGATGGCCCAACTGCTGCAACTGCCCCTGCATCCCGACCATCGAGCGGGGGTGATCGCAAACTTCGCCCGCTTTTTGCCCCTTGCTCAACAGGTACTGGAGTTTCCGCTGCCACCGACGGTTGAGCCAGATCCTACCTTCAACCCCCAGCCATGACCCCGGATTCCCCTCTTCTCGGCAGCGCCGACGGGTTCGCGATTGCCAGGGCCGTCCGCCGGGGATCCGTGAGCGCCCAGGCAGTGGTGGCCGCCTGTCTGGAGCGGATTCGCCAGCGGGATCCCCAGCTCAATGCCTTTACAGCCGTGCTGGAAGCATCGGCCCTGCAGGCGGCGGAGCGGCTGGATCGACAGGTGGCCAAAGGGATCCCGGTGGGCCCCCTGGCGGGGGTGCCTTTTGCCGCCAAGAACCTCTTCGATGTGGCTGGCCTCACCACCCTAGCCGGTTCGGCGATCAACCGCGAGAACCCCCCGGCCCCCCAAGATGCCACGGTGGTGGCCCGCCTCAAGCAGGCAGGGGCAATCCTGGTGGGCACCCTCAACATGGACGAGTACGCCTACGGCTTTGTAACCGAAAATAGCCACTACGGCCCCACCCGCAACCCCCACGATCTCAGCCGCAGTGCCGGCGGCTCTTCGGGTGGCTCGGCAGCAGCCGTGGCCGGGGGCTTGGTACCCCTCAGCCTGGGCAGCGACACCAACGGCTCGATTCGGGTGCCCGCCGCCTTGTGCGGCATCTACGGCCTCAAGCCCACCTATGGCCGTCTGTCGCGGGCAGGAGTAGCCCTGTTGGCTCCCAGCTTTGACCACGTGGGCCCCTTGGCCCGTTCGGTGGCCGATCTTGCCCTCAGCTTCGATGCCATGCAAGGGCCGGATCCCCAGGATCCCGTCTGCGCCCGCCGCCCTGCGGATCCCACCTTTGGGCAATTGGGGCAAGGGATCCAAGGCTTGCGCATTGCCGTGGCCGACGACTACTTCCTGCGGGGAGCAGAGCCCCACATCCTGGCCGGCGTGGAAAAAGTGGCCCAGGCCCTGGGAGCCCAGCAAACGGTGCGGATCCCGGAGGCCGAGCGCGCCCGCGCCGCTGCCTTCCTGATCACGGCTGCCGAGGGAGCCAACCTGCACCTGCATCACCTGCGAACTCGTCCCCACGACTTCGACCCGGCCACCCGGGATCGCCTTTTGGCTGGCGCTCTGCTGCCCGCCAGTTGGATCGTGCAGGCGCAGCGCTTTCGCCGCTGGTATCGCCAGCAGCTTCAGGCCCTCTTTCAAGAGATCGACCTGTTCATCGCCCCCACCACCCCCTGCTCTGCCCCCTTGCTTGGCCAAGAGAAGATGGTGATCGCTGGGGTGGAAGTCCTCACCCGGCCCAACCTGGGTCTCTACACCCAGCCCCTCTCGTTTGTCGGCCTGCCGGTGCTGTCGGTGCCGCTGCGCGAGAGCGGATCCCTGCCCTTTGGCGTCCAACTGGTGGCTGCCCCCTACCAAGAGGCCAACCTGTTGCGGGCCGCCGCCCATCTGGAAGCGCTGGGGATCCCGGAGGCGCGGCCTGCCTGAGCCAGCAGAAGCCCCCTTTCAGGCGCGTTTGAACCATATCTGGTGTTTTTTAATTTTAAATGCTCCGCTCCAGACGCTAAATGTGTGATCCCCTCGATGGGAGTAAAAATGTGCTACTCTTAAGGGCCGTTTTTGCCAGAGAGTTTGAATCTGGTTGGGGCAGGACGTGAGCTGCTTGCCTAGAGAGAGGAAAATCTTAAAGTAAAATTAATCCCCCAGTTGTTGTAGCGAATAACCTCTTTTCCGGGTTGGGTCGATAGAATGAACGGCATAAAATAGACACGGCACCCCCACCTGGATCTTAGTCGCTATGAAGCACCTTGATTCTGTGGCCCAGCGCTACATGAAACTGTGCGAGGCTTATCTTTCTCTCAACGAAGCCTTCGACAAATTGGATCAATCCCACAGCCGTCTGCAGCGCCACTTCAAACAACTGTTCGGCTATTTCAGCGCCGCTCAGCAGGCTTTGGTTCAACTGCCCCTCTTGCAGCAGCGCATCGAGCAGAGCGACCGCCGGCTTCATTCCCTGCGGGAAGAGCTACAGGCCAAAGAGGCTCGGCTGAGCGAGCTGATCGCCAACTATGACCAAGTTTGTGGTGAGCTGGACTCTACCAAAGCAGAGCTGTTGGGCGCTCAAGCGTTGATCGAAAAACTCGAGGCGGAAAACACTCAGGTTTTGGAACGCTTGAGTCGGCTGACCCGCATGGAAGAGGAAATGGCAAACTTGGCAGAACAGCTAGCCCAAGCGAACGCAGCTCGTCAGCAGATGGAAGTTCAAAACCGCGAGCTGGAACGAGCTTTGGGAGATCGGGATCAGCACATTTACAGCCTGCAAAAGCAACTGGCCCAACTGGAGCAAGAGATGGCCTTGTTGAAAGCTCAACGGGATGAGGCCATCGCTCGCGCTGAGCAGGCGGAAGCCGGGCTGAAAGCGCAAACCGACCAAGTTCAGACTTTACGAAACAAGCTCCATCAAGCCGAACAGCAACTGGCAGTGGTGGCCCTAAACGAGCTAGAGCTCTTGCTCGACCATAATTCGATCAATCTTTTGCAAGAAGCAGAGCAGGCTGCACAAGCGGATGCCCAGGTGCTGGCAACCCTGCCGGAGGCTTTGGCCGGGGCGGAAGGCATTCTGCTGGAGATCCACCAGTTCATTTTGGCTTGTTCAGGGCCCCTGCAGTCGCAGGCTGCCTGAGCGGGCAAGCGGATTAGCTAAAAACCCATCAGACGGGCAACAGCGGCCAGCTCGGGGGCAACCCCCGTGTGGACGGGAGCGGCTCCCTGTTGGGTGGCCGTGTCGGGATCCTTGAGGCCGTTGCCGGTGAGAACGCATACCACCTGGGCGCCGGCGGGCACCTGCTCCCGCCATTTCAGCAACCCGGCCACCGAGGCGGCACTGGCCGGCTCGCAGAAGATCCCTTCCTCTGCCGCCAGCAGACGATAGGCCGCCAAGATCTCTTCGTCGGTCACGCTGTCCACCCGGCCACCGCTGACCTGGACTGCCGCCTTGGCCTTCGCCCAACTGGCAGGGTTGCCGATGCGAATGGCCGTGGCCACCGTTTCCGGATGTTCCACCACGCGATCGAGGACGATGGGGGCGGCGCCGGCCGCCTCAAAGCCGTAGAGGCGCGGGCGGCGGCTGGCCTTGCCCTGTTGGCGGTACTGGCAAAAGCCCATCCAGTAGGCGGTGATGTTGCCGGCATTGCCCACGGGGATGCAGAGCCAGTCGGGGGCATCCCCCAACGCATCCACCACCTCGAAGGCAGCGGTTTTTTGCCCCTCCAGCCGGAAGCGGTTGACAGAATTGACCAGCGCCACCGGGTAGGTTTCCGCCAGTTGCCGCACCATGGCCAGTGCTCGGTCGAAGTTGCCCTGGATGGCGATGATCTCGGCCCCGTACATCAGGGTTTGGGCCAACTTGCCCTTGGCCACATAGCCATCTGGGATCAGCACGTAGGCCCGCAGGCCCCCTTTGGCCGCATAGGCGGCGGCTGCCGCCGAGGTGTTGCCGGTGCTGGCGCAGATGACGGCTTCCGCCCCCGCCTCTTTGGCCTTGGATACAGCCATGGTCATGCCGCGATCCTTGAAGCTGCCGGTGGGGTTGAGGCCCTCCAGCTTCAGGTAAACCTGGCAGCCCCGCCCCAGCCGTCGGCTCAGCGCGGGAGAGGGGACTAGAGGGGTGTTGCCCTCGTGCAGCGTAATTACAGGGGTGCCGGGGCCGACGGGGAGCCACTCCCGGTAGTACTCGATGAGGCCGGGCCAGAGCCCCACTTGGGCGCGGGATCCGGCCATACGGGAGGGATGGGTAGAATTGAGGGTGACCATGCTGCCGAGAAGTCGAGGCCATCGAAGAACTGGCTTTTTAACTGTAACTGTTTGGGGAGCGCTTGTATCGGCTCTGCCCCATGCCGGCAGGGGGGAGCCTATCCGGGCAAGGGCTGCAGGGCCAGGGCTTGGGCCAGGGCGTGCAGCTTGAGGCGGATCTCGGCCAACTCCTGGACGGGGTTGGAATCGGCCACGATGCCGGCACCAGCATACAGGCGGGCCCGCTCCCCCTCGATCAGGGCCGAGCGGATCCCGACCACCAGCTCGCCATTGCCCTGCAAGTCCACCCAGCCTAGCGGGGCGGCATAGCTGGCGCGATCGAAGGGCTCCACCTGCTCCAGCCACTGCAGCGCCGCCTGTTGGGGATAGCCTCCCACGGCTGCCGTCGGGTGCAGTTGGGCCAACAGGTCGAACAGATGCACGTCGGCGGGGAGCTCCACCTCGATGACCGTTTGCAGATGCTGGATGTTGGCCAGGCGGAGCAGCCGCGGTTGCGGGGAGATCTGAGGATCCATCCCCAGCCGGCCCAAAGCCTCTTGAATCGAGCGCACCACCCACTGGTGTTCGCGGCGGTCTTTGGCGCTGCGGAGCAATTGCTCGGCCAACATCCGATCCTGGTGGCCGTTGGCGCCGCGGGCGATGGAGCCGGCCAGCGCATCGATCTGCACCCGGCCTTGCCACACCGAAAGCAGCCGCTCCGGGCTGGCCCCCACGAAAACCTGAGCGGGAAGCGGGGACTCCTCTGGGATCCCTTGGCTCTCTGAGGCAAAGGCGAAGACGCTGCAATCGGGGTGATGGGCCTCCAGATAGGCCAACAGGGAGGGGAGCGGGGGAGGGGAGGGCAACGCCAGATCCACGGCTTCCGCCAGCACCACTTTTTGCAGGGATCCCGCCTCAATGGCCTGCAGGGCTTTTTGAATCCGCGCCAAGAGGGCTGCTTCCGCCACCGCCACCTCCAGAGGGGGCTGCAGCTCCCAGCGGGGCAAGGGCGCTTGGGAAAGGCGCTGCATGTGGGCAAAAAAAGCGGCGATCTGGCCGGCCAAGGCCGCCGGGTCACTGTCGGGACCGATTTCCAGATTGAGCCGCGCCACCGTCAGCTCCCCCCCCACCTGCAACAGTTGCCAGCGGGGCAGAACCAACGCCGCTGCGCCACCGCTCCCGGGGCCGAAGCCAAAGCGGCAGAAGCACAAGGGGCGTTCTTGTCGGCTGCCACCCCTTGGCGGAGACTCGCTGCCGCTGACGGGAGCGACATGGACATGAGGCTGCAACGCTTGTACAAAAGCCCGTGCCGTCTGAAATCGCTCCTCCCCCGAAAGATTCACCTGCCGCAGGGATCCCCACCCCAGCACCCGCACCCTTTCTCCCTGGGTCTGGTGGGAGAGATAGCAATGGTGGGAGAAGCGGTTTGGGGGAAGCCAGCTCAACTGCCGGGCCAGCGCCGCCAGCGGATCTAGCCCTGGGACAGGCCGCGACAGGCTGAGGATTTGAGGGATCCCCTGCGCCCGCGCCCTCTCTTGGCAGGCGGCCAGAAGGGAATGCCAGCAGAGCCGCTCCCCCTCCTGGTCTGTCCCAACAGAGGCGGAAGTGATCGACGGCCAGGCTCTCGGCCGCTCCGCACTGGGGGCATTCCAAGAAAAAAGAGAGGAGGTCATGCAAAAAAGAGTACAGAAGCCGATCCCACCTTGGCCGAAAACAGGACGAGCGTCGACCCGGAGGGGAACCGCCAGCAGGGTACTTCAGGATACAAAATTATACGAGATCAGGAGACAGGCCGGTTGCTTGGGCCTTCAGGGGCAAAACCTGAGGAACTTCTTCACGGATTGCAAAGTTTCTTAGCATCCCTGGGGATGGGAACGGAAGCATCCTAACCTAACAAATACAGAGCATACACAGAACCAGAGAGAGCCAGGGCCAACATGCTCGCACAGCCGGAACCGTCCAAGAGAACGCGCAGGAGTCCAGAGGCCAGCCCAGTACAGCTTGCCGAAAAGAGCACTTGGGATCGTCCCTCGCGGCGGCAATTGTGGATGGCCGCCCTTAAGCCCCCCATGTACAGCGTGGCGATCATGCCCATCTGGGTGGGATCCGCCATCGCCTATGCCCAGGCAGGGGCGATGGATGTAGGAGTTTTGGCCGTATTTCTGGGAGCAGCCATCTGTCTTTTGGCTTGGGTCAACCTCAGCAACGACGTGTTCGATGCCCAGACAGGGGTGGACAAAAACAAGCTCCACTCGCTGGTCAACCTGACGGGCAAGCCGGGGCAGGTATTTTGGGTGGGGAATGCCTTTTTGGCCTTGGGGCTGGCAGGGATCCTGTGGCTGAGCTGGCGGCAATCGGATCCGACGGTGCTGCTATTGGTGCTGCTGGCCTGCGGGCTGGGCTATGCCTACCAGGGGCCGCCCCTGCGCCTGGGCTACCAGGGCCTGGGGGAGCTCCTCTGTTTTTTGAGCTTCGGGCCGCTGGCGGTTTTGGCCGCCCACTACAGCCAAAGCCGAAGCTGGTCGCTGCCGGGGCTGGCGGCCTCACTGGTGGTGGGGATGGTAACCAGTTTGATTTTGTTTTGCTCCCATTTCCATCAGGTGGAGGACGATCTGGCTGCCGGCAAGCGCTCGCCGGTGGCCCGCCTGGGCACCTTGCGCTCCGCCCGCCTCATCCCTTGGATCTGCGGCAGTCTGTTCGGCCTGATGCTGCTGTTTGTGGGGCTGGGGGCTTTTCCGGCCTGGACGCTGCTGAGCTTGGCCGGGATCCCGTTTGCGGTGCAGCTTTCCCGCCTGCTGTGGGCTTACCACGACCAGCCGCAGCGGATCAGCCACTCCAAGTTCATCGCCGTCAACCTCCATTTTTGGCTGGGGCTGTTTCTGGGGTTGGGCTTTATCCTCAGCCGTCTGGGATAAACCAGAACCTTAGAAATGCTCCAGATCCCGCCGCGGCGGCCTGTAAATTGCGGTAAGCTACAGCCTAGGTTGCCTGGCCCCGCTACCGGTCGTGGGCTAAGGATCGACGTGGAGAAGCAGCGAGAACAGGATGCGGCGATTTTTCAATTCCAATCTGGGGGTGGCGCTCTTGGGGAGCAGCCTCTTAGCTGCTTTGGTCGGTTGGGCCTTGTCCATCGATATCGAAGAAGTGAAGGTGGAGTCTCCCCCCCCGGATCAGCCCCTTTCGGTCAGCCGCAGGGTGGATATTGTGGGGCGGCGGGGGGGCTATCGGCGTTGGCGGCTGATCGCCGAGCAGGTGGAGCTGGCCACTGGACAACAGGTGTTTGAGCAGGGGGCGCACGGCTACTTCTACGGAGAAAGTGCCGATCAGCTGGAAGGAGTGCCGGATCCGTTTTTTGCCAGCAGCGAGCAGATGACTTGGCAGGCCAAGCGTGCCCGCTACGATGCCAGCGCCGACGCGCTGTATCTGGATGAGGGGGTGGAGGTGAGGAGCGAGGATGGCAGCCTGCTCCTGACCCGCGCTCTGCGAATCACCCCCGAAGAGCGCATCGAGGTGCCGGAGGCCTTCACCCTCAAAGGGCAAGAAATGATCCTAGAGGGCCGCTCCGGCTCGTTTAACTTCCAATTTGCCCTCCTCAGCGCCCAGCAGGGCAAGCTAACTGTGCTGCCCTTGGATTCGGCGGCGGCGGATCCCGCTTCCACCACCATCACCGCCGACCAGATCACCTACGACCGCACCCAACAGGTGGCCGAAGGGAAAGGGAACCTGCGCATCCGCGAAGGCGGCCTCGAGATCCGCGCCCCTCAGGGCACCTACCTGCGCCGACAGGCCCAGAGCATTCTCTCCGGCGGCGTCGTGTTGCAGGAGGTGGCCGACCCTGGCAGCCGGGATCCCCTCTTGGCGGATCTGCGCTTGGCCCAGGCTGGCCCACAGGCTACTTCCAACCAACCGGATCAGGAGGTCACCATCATCGCCGACCGCCTCACCTACGACCGCAACACGCAAGTTGCCCGCGGGGAAGGCAACCTGGAAATCCGCCAGGGGGAAACCGTCATCCAGTCGGCCCAGGGCACCTACCGCCGTCGCGAATCCCAAAGCCTGCTGACGGGGGGAGTTACCCTGCGCGAGCCGGGGCGGGTGCTCACCTCCGCCCGCCTGGAGGGCAACCACCGCGACAAGATCTTCTTCTTCGAGGAAAACGTTCTCTACCGGCAGATGGCCGCCTCTACCCCAGCCGCCGGCGGCGGATCCCTGACGGAGGAGCTGCGCCAAGCCGAAACGGAAGTGCGGGCCGCCCGCCTGGTTTACAACTCCCGCACCGGCACCTCGGAGTTTAGCGATGCTGTCGAGTTTATCCAGCGGGGGCGCAAGGCCAAGGCCAACCAGGCCACCATCACCCCTGAGAAGGTGGAGCTGCGGGGGGAGGTGGTGATCGAGCAGATCGAGGGGGACTGGCTGGCGCGGCGTCTGCAAAACCCGCAGACCCAGGCCGATGTGGACCAGCCGACCGTGATCTACGCCGACCGGGTGGAGATCGACCAGGCCAGCAGCGATGCCCGCTTCTTCGGCAATGTGGTCATCGTGCAGGCCAACCGCGCCATCGAAGGGGATCGCGCCGACTACTCTGACCAAGGGCAGATTTTCAGGATCACCGCCGACCAGGCTCCCGTCCTCCTCTGCGATCGCGGCGAGATCAATCCGATTCCCCGCGAGAGCGGCGCACCGCTGCCCGGTCGCGATGCTCTGGATCAGATGTGCCGGGGCGCCAACCGCCTCAGCGGCAGGCTGGTCACCCTGAACTTGGAACAGGATGAGTACACCGTCGAGGGGGACGAGCAGCAGCAGGGGATGTTTCAATTTCGCATCACCGATGCTCTCTGACGGGATCCCATCCTGGCTGGGGGTCGTCTAGATCTCGAAAGCTGGCTGAGGTTGTGCACCTGAGGTAACAGAGCCAAATGACCACCCCACTGGCCAAGGGTCAACGGCGCCGAACTTCTGCCCAGACGGGAAGCTTTTGGGGATCCCTGAAGTTGGGGGGCTTTTTTTTGGAGTTTTATCTCTGCAAAGAGATGATCCGCCCCTTCTTTTTGGGCGTGGCGGGGGGCACGGTGATGATGCTGGGCAACCAGCTTTTTATCTACGCCGATTTGCTGGTGAAAAAAGGCGCCCCTCCCCTCACGATTTTGCACATTCTCCTCCTCAACTTGCCCGCCATTTTGGTGGTCACCTTCCCCATCGCCGGCCTCTTTGCCACCCTGCTCACCCTGGGCAGGATGGGGGCCGATAGCGAGATCACGGCTCTGCGAGCCGCCGGGATCCCCTATCGCAAGGTGCTGATTCCGGTGCTCTGCATCGGTCTACTGATCAGCGGCCTGGCGCTGTTGACCAATGAAGTGATCGTGCCCCAAACCAACCAAAAAGTGAAAACCCTGAACACCAACCTCATCCTGGCTCAGGATGCCCTTCCGTTTGACTCCGAAGAAATTGTGCGGGTGGACGACGACCTTTGGTTTCATGTGGGATCCATTGACCCGAAGACCGGCTTGATGCACGATCTGCTGATTTTGGATCGCAAGGCCGAGACCGGCCACCTACGCTACCCGCAGGTGATCTCTGCCGAAACGGCACGTCAGGTGGGCCAAGCGTGGCACCTGCAAGACGTGGTGATCCGTCGCTACGACGAGCGGGGGCGCACCTACTACGAGGGCCAGGTGGCGGAGATGGAGCTGAACATCGTCAACAAGTTGGTGGGCCTGGTGTACGCCGAAAAGGTGCCCCAGGAGCAACGGGCGGCAGAGCTGTGGGAGCAATGCCAGCGATATCGAGCGGAGCAACGTCCTTCTGCCGATGTGGCCCGCTGCCTGACGGAATACCACCTCAAGTTCGCCATTCCCTTGGCCAGCTTTTTCGCCATCTTGGTGGCTGCGCCCTTGGGCCTACAAACGGTGCGGCAGACCGGGCGCTATGGTAGTGTGGCGCTGGCGATTGTCCTGGTGTTTATTTACTATGTACTGATGAGCTTAGGACGCGCGATGGGTCGAGTTGAGCAGATCGATCCCTGGCTGGCCGCCTGGTTGCCGAATATGATTTTCGGCGGGGTGGGCTTCTCTCTACTGTGGCGGTTTTTACGGTGAGATTCGGCAACTTCCCACATGGCTTCAGCCCTTGGGCAAGGTGGCTAGCCCTTTGCTGGGGCAGCTCCCTGTGGGTGGGAATGGAGAGGGCGGTCTTTGCCCAGCCGGATCCCCTGCCCACCAATATGGAGGGCTACCAGCGCTTTTGGGCAGCGCAAACGTCGGCCCAGCGGTTACAACCGGCTCACCGAGCTCCCAGCCCAGAATCGGTTGCTCCCCCTGGTGCCAGCCTGCTGGGGGATCCCATCACCTTAGCCGAGGCTCAATCTTCTCCGCCCGCTGTGCTCTTGAAGGCGGCAACTGAACCTTCTGCGGCCTCTGGTTCTGATCCTGGAGCTTCTGGATCCCTGCCACCCAGCACCCCTCCTGAAAAGGCCCTCACGCCAGAAGAGCTAAACCGGCAGCGGCTGCAACGGCTTTTGGCCGAAGGGGCGGCGGCCCACGCCCGGCGGCAGGCACAACAGGCCCAGGCAACGCCGTCTTCCCGGCCCGCTTCAGCAGCGACGCCCCCTGCAACCGTTCCGACTCTGGACTCCCTCGGCTCCCCCCGTTCCCAAGCTGCTGCCCTGCGGATGGAAGAAGAACTCCGGCTGCGTCCCACCGAGGCTACGCGCGCCCTAGGATCCACTGTCGAGAGCCCGGCCACTGCTCAAGGGCAAGCGGAGCTGGGTGAGGCCTCCGGCCCGCTGTCGCCAACCAACCGGATCCCGCCTTTCCCCCAGACCGTTCCTTCCTTGATCTCGCAAGCCGGTGGGAGCTTGGCGATCCCTGCGTCGGGAGGGACGGGAACCACTCAAGGGGGAAGCGAAACCGGAACAGAAGCTTTTGTTCCTACTGTCGGTTCCCCCCTGGCCCCTCAACTGCTGGAGCAGTTCCCGCTTCTACGGGATCTGAGCACCGAGACGGCGGGGAACGTTGACCTAGGCCGAGTGGGGGGATCCCAGATTCGCCAGCAGCTGGCGGCCACCGCCACCAGCCAACGGCAGATCCCCCTCGACCCGGATCAGATCAACGTCAGTGGGGATGTGCTCAGCTACATCGCCGAACAAGACCTGGGCATTGCCGAGGGAAACGCCCAGATCCAACTGGCGGACGGCACCCGCATCACTGGCGAGCGGCTGTTGTTTTACCGGCGGGAACGGCGCCTGCGCAGCGAGGGCCCCTTCCGGATGGAACAGCCCCCTGGCCCCCAGGGTCGCGGCATCCGGCAAATCGAGGGGCGCAACTTGGATCTGGACATCCCCAGGCGGTCTGCCCAATTTGAAAACTCGCTGGTGATCCTGCCGGGGGAGGAGCCGGGCACCCAGGTTTTTGTGCGCAGCCAAGAGACCACCGCCCTGTTGGGGGATCAGATTTTTTTTGAGAAGGCCACCGTCACCACCTCGCCGAAGCCGCCCATCACCCACTACGTGCAAGGGGATCGGGTGGAGGTGTTTCCCGATGACCGGGTCATCGTTTACGACGCCCGCGTCTTTGCCGGCGGCGAGCTCAGCGAAGAGGGCGATCTGCGGGCGGGGCTGCAGATTGCCTACTTGCCTCTTTTCATTTACAGCCTGCGGGATCACCAGTGGGTGCTGCCGGGGCGCAGTGAGGCGGAAGGGGTGTTTGTCAAATCCAGTTGGGCCTATCGCTTCGACGAGTACAACTTCGGTGGCCTGCGGCTGGATGTCCTGCAGAAGAAAGGCCTGGGCATCGGCTTTCTACACGACTACATCCTCCCCATCCCCGACAGCGTCAACTACGGGCGGGCCCAGTTTTACCTGGTAACCGAGGCCGACCAGCGGCGCTTCTCCAGCCGCTTCCGCCTCGACCACAACTTCGACTTCTACGCCGCCAACCTCCTCGGCCAAGAGGGCCAACTGCGGGGCCAGCTCAACCTCAACCTGGACAACACCTACCGCCCTGCCGGCGGGCGTAACGACAACGCCGACCTGCGCCTCAACACCACCTTTCAGGGGGATCTCTCCACCACCACCCTCAACATCAGCCGCAGTGGATCCCAGGAAAACGGCACCTATAGCTTTCCCCTCACCCTCAGCCACATCCAGCGCTATGGGGGCGTGCCTTGGCTGCAATCGGATCTGCGCCTGGACTACAACCAGCGGGTGAGCGTCAAAGATGGGCCGGATTTCGCTGATGCGCGGCTGACGCTGGGTGCCCAACTCACCCCACCCGGCTGGGGAGGCACCTACCGCCTCAACTACCGCGCCTACAGCAGCTCCAACGGCGACACCGAGCCGCGCCGCAACTTCGAGCTGGCCTTCAATCCCGATCTCCTCCGCATCACTCCCGATATCTCCCTCAGCAGCGCCCTCACCCTGACCCAAGAGCAACAGCCAGATCGAGAAGTGGGATCCGGCCTTAACTTTTTCAATCGCTACGAGCTGCGCTCCAGCCTTCAATTCAACGACATTCAACCGGCTCCCTGGATCACCTTCATGCCCGGCTCGATCGACTACACCCAAGTCCTGTACTCAACCCCCGACCAGGAATCCACCGTCAGCCTCAACCCCCGCCTCAGCCTCAAGCCCGCCGACTGGAACACCATCGACCTGCGCTACAGCCGCACCTTTTACGGCAACAATTCCGCTCCTTTTCAAACCCTTTCCGTCAGCCCCAAGGATGTCGATCGCCTCAACGCTAACATCAGCTTCTTTACGCCGCGCGACTTCCTGCCCAACGTGCCCCCCGGCTACATTGCCTTTGAAGATGACCTGCCCGGCGAGCTGCCCATAGCTCTGACCTTCCCGGACGACACCCCGGAGGACTTGGAAGCGATTGCCTCTCGCAACTTGCAGGAGCTGCAGGCGGAAGTAAAAAACCTGTTGCGCTTCGACACCACCCTTGGCTACGACTTTGTCGCCCAAAGGTGGGACACCCTCAACGCCAACTTTACCTGGAACACCACCCCTGAGCTATTCAACATCCAGGTGCAAACCTCCTACGACCTCAACGAGGGTCAGTTACAACCGATCCGTCTGGAATATCGAGGGCGCAGCAGCACCACCTTCAACCGGGAGCAGCGCTCGGGTCTAGATAGCTATGAGCCGGGGATCAGCTACGCGCTGCAGGCGGTTTACGATCCGCGGCTAGGCCAGATCTCTACCTATGGACTGGAGTTGGATGCCACCCTCGGCACGCAGTGGCAAAACCACTGGCGGCTCCGCCTGGGCCTGACGGAGGCAGGGATCCGCCGCATTGAAGTGCGCCGCGACCTGCGGGATTTCGAGCTGCGCTTGGCCTACGATCCGCTGGCGGAGTCGCTGCGCCTGGAGGGGATCCTGGTGGCTTTCCCCAGCCGTCCGGTGGGCCTGACCCAGGAGCGGGGGGAGTTTCAACTGACCTCTCCGGTGGGTGCATTCAGCCTGGATAGTCTGGCCCGCTGATCCGGAGTTCTCTTAGGTAAGGACTAGGTAACGACGTCTGGCTGCTGCCGACCCGTGCGGGCGCGAATCTGGGCAAGGTGATCGGCCAGTTGAATCTGCTCGGCCAGGGCCACCTGGGGATCCAAGCCATGCCGGGCGGGATCCAGCTCCAGTCGCTCTAGGTATACCCGCAGAGTGGCCCCTTGGGTGCCCGTTCCCGAGAGACGGTAAATAACACGGGATCCATCTTCAAAGCCGATGCGGATCCCTTGGTTACGGGTGGTGCTGCCGTCCACGGGATCGGTATAGCTGAAGTTGTCGGCATAGGTCACCCTGTGGGATCCCAAACGCTGGCCCACCCACCCGGGCAGGGAGCGCTGCAGGTTTTCCATAAGGGCCTCGGCCACTTCCACCGGCAGGCCCTCGTAGTCGTGGCGGGAGTAGACGTTGCGTCCGTAGGTGTGCCAATGTTCCTCCACGATCTGCCGCACCGGCTGCCGTCGGACGGCCAGAATGTTCAGCCAAAACAGGACGGCCCAGAGCCCATCTTTTTCGCGGATGTGGTGGGATCCGGTGCCGAAGCTCTCTTCCCCGCAGAGGGTCACTTTGCCGGCATCCAATAGGTTGCCGAAGAATTTCCAGCCGGTGGGGGTTTCGTAGCAAGGGATCCCCAACTTGGCTGCCACCCGATCCGCCGCTTGGCTGGTGGGCATGGAGCGGGCAATTCCCACCAAGCCCTCCCGGTAGCCGGGCACCAGGTGGGCATTGGCTGCCAGCACGGCCAAGCTGTCGCTGGGGGTGACGTAGAATTGGCGGCCCAGGATGAGGTTGCGATCCCCATCCCCATCGGAGGCCGCCCCGAAGTCCGGCCCGTCTTCCCGAAACAGCAGCTCCAGCAATGAGCGGGCATGCACCGGGTTGGGATCCGGGTGTCCGCCGCCAAAATCCGGCAGGGGCTGCCCGTTGAGCACGCTGCCCTCTGGCGCTCCCAAGGATCCCTGCAAAATGGCGCGAGCATAGGGGCCGGTGACGGCGTGCATGGCGTCGAAGGCGATACGGATCCCAGAGGCCAGGTAGTCGCGGATGGCGTCGAAATCGAACAGGCGCTGCATCAGGCCCAAGTAATCGGCCACCGGGTCGATGACGGACACCGTCAGGGATCCCAGCCGTTGCTCGCCCAAGCACTCCAGATCGACATCGGCAGCTTCCAGGATGCGGTACTCCCGGATCTGCTGGGTACGAGCGTAAATGGCCTCGGTCAGCTTCTCCGGGGCAGGGCCGCCGTTGCCGATGTTGTACTTGATGCCGAAGTCCCCTTCTGGGCCGCCGGGGTTGTGGCTGGCCGAGAGAATGATCCCCCCATAGGCCCCGTATTTGCGGATGAGACAGGAGACCGCCGGCGTGGAGAGGATCCCTCCCTGCCCCACCAGTACCCGCCCCATGCCGTTGGCCGCCGCCATCTTGAGCAGAACCTGAATGGCCTCCCGGTTGTGGTAGCGGCCATCTCCTCCCACCACCAGAGTTTGGCCGGCGGATCCCTCGAGGACATCAAAAATGGATTGGAGGAAGTTTTCCAGGTAATGGGGCTGCTGAAACACGGGCACCGGCTTGCGCAGCCCAGAAGTGCCGGGTTTTTGGCCAGGGAAGGGAGTTGTGGGAACGATGCGCAGGCTCATAGGCTGCCGGAAATGCTGCTTGCCCTTCTACTATCTCATCTATCTCCCCCTTGGGCGGGGTTCGGGCGCAGAGTCCTTTCCCCTCCTCCACTTGATGGATGGGATCGAGCTCAGTTTTCAATCGCCTGGCTTAACCACCCACTCCACCGGCGTTTTGCTGGGATCGGGCAACTTCAGCGAGAACAGCCCCGCCGCCAAGATCAACAGGGTAGAAAACCAAAGGCAGCCCACCAAGCCATAAAGCTGGAAGAGGATCCCGGAGGTCACCGTCCCCAGCAGGCGCCCACCGGAATTGGCCATGTAGTAAAAGCCCACGTTGAGGGCGACATCGTCATCTTCTGTATAGGCCAACACCAGGTAGGAGTGCACCGCCGAGTTGAAGGCGAAGACGATCCCAAAGAGGATGAGGCCGCCGGTCACCACCCATTCCGGCGGCAGGCCGGCCATAAAGGCGGTGGCAATGAGCGCCGGCACTGCCGTCAAGGTCAACGTCCAGATCTGAATGGTGCGAGCCTTGGGCGCGCGGCCCGGGCGCCCTCCCCCCAACAGTTGCGGCGCTACAAACTGAATAAAGCCATAGCCGATAACCCAGATGGCCATGTAGCTGCCCACCTGCATAAACGTCCAGCCCAGCTCGTCGTAGAGGAACACCGGCAGGGCCACCACAAACCACACATCCCGCGACCCAAACAGGAAAAAGCGGGCCGCCGAGAGAAGGTTGATCTCTTTGCTCTTGGAAAAGAGGCGCTTGAAGGGGATCTTGGCTTTGACCTTGCCCATATCCGCCGGCAGCAGCGCCCCGGAGCAGAAGATCAAAGCCAGCGCCCCCGCCTGCACGAAGTTGGCCATGCGGAAGCCCATGGGATCCCCGTAGATCTCGGTGAAGATCTGCAGCAGGGCCGCCCCCACAAAGAACCCCACCCCCTTGAGGGCGTTCTTGGATCCCGTCAGCATGGCCACCCAGCGGAACAGGCGGGACTCGGCCTCCTTGGGCACCACCAGGCGGATGGCGCTTTTGGAACTCATCTTGGTGAGATCCTTGGCGATCCCGGCCAGAGCCTGGGCCGTCATTACGTAGGCCACCTGGCCCCAGATCGGCCACTGCAGGTTGATCACCCCCAGCATCACCAGGCCGAAGATCTGAATGGCAATGCCCCCGTACAGGGTGAGCCGCAGGCCAAACAGGGAGCCAATCCAGCCGCCCAGAAAGTTGGTGATCACCCCGAAGATCTCGTAGAAGAGAAACAGCATGGCAATCTGAATCGGGGTGAAGCCCAACTTGTGGAAGTGCAGCAGCACCAACATGCGGATGGCGCCGTCGGTGACGGTAAAGCCCCAGTAGGCGGCGGTTACCAGGGCATAGTTGCGCACGGCGGCAGCTTGGGCGCTCGAGACAGAAGTCATGGGCAGGCCTCCAAGGGAGATGTTTTTATAAACTGAGAGCCACTTTGCGGGCCAATTCCGCCATGCGGTTGGCGTAGCCCCATTCGTTGTCGTACCAGGCCAGGATCTTCACCTGGGTGCCGTCCACCACCATGGTCGAGGGGGCATCCACAATGCTGGAGCGGGGATCCCCCTTGAAATCCACCGAGACAAGGGGCAGCTCCTCATAGCCGAGGATGCCCTTGAGTTCCCCCTCGGCTGCAGTCTTCAAGAGGTGATTGACTTCTTCCACGCTGGTGGGCCGCCTCACCTCGAACACGGCGTCGGTCAAAGAGGCATTCAGCAGGGGCACGCGCACCGCAAGGCCGTTGAGCTTGCCGTTGAGCTCAGGGTAGATGAGGCCGATGGCCTTAGCCGAGCCGGTGGTGGTGGGCACCAAAGACAGCAGAGCCGAGCGCGCCCGCCGCAAATCCTTGTGCGGGGCATCCACCATACTTTGGGTGTTGGTGACGTCGTGGACGGTGGTGATCACCCCGTGTAGGATGCCGATCCCCTCGTGGATGACCTTCACCAAGGGGGCCAGGCAGTTGGTGGTGCAGGAGGCGGCTGTGAGCAAATGGTGGCGGCCCGGATCGTAGAGGTGGTCGTTGATGCCCATGACGATGTTGAGGGCCGCCTCATCCTGGACGGGGGCAGCCACAATGACCTTGCGCACCCCCGCTTTGAAGTAGGCGTCCAGTTCTGCCGCCTTGACAAATTTGCCTGAGCACTCCAGCACCAGGTCGATCCCCAAATCGGCCCAGGGGACTTCGCCAGGAGATTTGTACTCGCTGAAGGTGAGGGCTTTGTCTTGGATGCGCAGCCCTTGGCCGGATGCCTCGATGTCGATGTTCCAGCGGCCCTGCACCGAGTCGAACTTGAGCAGGTGAGCTGCGGTGGCAGGCCCGCCTTTGATCTCGTTGATGTGGGCAAATTCCAGCTCCGGCCAGCCCCAAGCCGCCCGCAACACCAACCGTCCGATGCGGCCAAAACCGTTGATGCCCACCCGCACTGCCATGTTGATTGATCCCAAAATCGTTCAGTAGGGATCCCGCCTTTTCAAATGAAGATCCCGCCTCGACATTACCAGAACGCCCCACTCATTTCAAGACAAGTTGATGGAACCCACAAGGGATCCGCTGGGGTGGTGGGCATCGACAACAGGGTTCCTCCCCCAGCCGTTTTACATCAAATAAACGGTTGCGCCCAACCCGGCAAGCGGTGACCTAAGCTGGGAAAAGTCGTGCGTTTCTGGATGTGCCCTCGCCGCCTCAGCCTTCTGTGCCGGATGACTTTCCTCCCCTCCCCCCGCCCCCTCCCCGCTCTCCGGCCTTGAGGGTGGTGGAAACAGCTTTTTTGGCCAGCACCGCCGCTTTGATCTGGATCTTGAGCTACACGCCGCTGGCTCCCTTTATGCGTCTGTTTTTCCCCATTCCGGTGGCGCTGGCGGTGATGCGCTGGGATCCCCGCACCGGGGCGATGGCCCTGGTGGTCTCCGCCCTGTTGCTGACAGTGCTGATGGGGCCCACGCGCAGCATTCTCTACGTCATTCCCTATGGCCTGCTGGGCTACGGGTGTGCCCGCCTCTGGCAGCAGCGCTTCTCTTGGTATGTCTCGGTAGCCAGCGGCGCTGCCCTCAGCGCTTTCGGCCTGGTTTTCCAGTTGTTGCTCTCCTCCCTGCTGGTGGGGGAAAACCTCTGGACTTACGTGACCATCCAACTCACCGGTCTGACCAACTGGCTGCTGGATGTGTCCCTGGCCAGACTAGGGGTGTACTGGGTGGCGGAACCCTGGATGGTTCAGGTGGTGGTGGTGGCATTCATCGCCTTTAACTCCCTCATCTATGTGTTCACGGTGCATCTGGTGGCCGCTCTGGTGATGGAGCATTTCCGCTGCCCGCTGCCGCCGCCACCGAAGTGGGTGCAATTTTTGCTGGATTAGCAGCCTCCCATACTTCTGAGATGGCCGCTGTCATGAGATAGACTTGTAAGCCCTACTCTTTTGGCCTTCCGTCCTGTTGCTGACTCCTATGAATCCCCTGCCCCCGCCCGCTCACCCCTACCAGTTCCGTGCCTTGGGCCTGATCAAGGGATCCCTAAAAGCGATCCCCAAGACCTATGCGCAGGCGATGTTGGTTGCCAGCGATGGCGTGGAGTATCCGGCCACCCCTGGCCGCGCCGAGCTGCTGCGTCCTTTCACCCACTGCATCGAGAGCGGCCACACCTACTGGTACTACGTGCAGCCACAGCCGCGGTCGGGAGGCGCCCTAGGTCTGAGCGTCATCCGCATTCTGGCTCTGCCGGAAGAGGAGGCAGATCCAGAGCTGGAGGATGAGCCTTTTTTGCCTGCCCCCGAAGATGCAGAGGAGGGCTTCAACATTCGCGGCATCGTCGAGCCCCACGATGGCTTTGTTGAGGTAACCGTGCGGCGCAAGCCCCAAGGGAACAAGCAATTTCCGCCCTTACAACTGCGCTTGGAGGGGTTTTTGCCAGGAGCTGTTGCGGGCGAGTTTTGGGATCTGTTAGCGGAGCGGGAGGGCCATGAGCTGCTGCTGGTGGATGGCAGCCGCCTCTTGACAGCAGTAGCCCAGCCTCAGAACCCCTCAGAATCGTGACGTCCTCCCGTCACTGACCGCAAGGAAAGTTAAAATTTTCAAAACAAAGAGTTTCCTGACTGATGGTGTCTGCTGCCGGCTTGTCCCAACGGGTCGCCCATCTATCCTCGTCGCCCACGTTGTCCATTACAGCTCTGGCCAAAGCCATGCAGGCAGAGGGTGTGGATGTGTGTAGCTTGAGCGCCGGCGAGCCGGACTTCGATACACCTGAGCACATTCGGGCGGCGGCCATCCGCGCCCTGGAAGAGGGCAAAACCCGCTACGGCCCCACCGCCGGGATCCCCGCCCTGCGCCAGGCGGTGGCGGACAAGTTGCGGCGAGAAAACGGCTTGGACTACAGCCCCGACCAGATCCTGATTAGCAACGGCGGCAAGCAAACCCTGTTTAACCTGGCCATGGTACTCCTGGATCCCAGCGACGAGGTGATCCTGCCCGTCCCCTACTGGGTCAGCTATCCCGAGATGGTGGCTTTGGCGGGGGCCAAGGTGGTGCGGGTGCAGACAGAAGAGGCTCAGGGGTTCAAACTCACCGCCGCCCAACTGCGCCAGGCCCTCACCCCCCGCAGCAAGTTGCTCATCCTCAACTCGCCGGCCAACCCCACCGGCGCCGTTTACCATCGGCAGGAGCTGGCAGCCTTGGCCGAGGTGATCCTGTCTGTCCCCCATCTGTATGTGGTCTGCGACGAGATCTACGAAAAGCTGATTTACGGACAAGCCTGCCACATCAGCCTGGGATCCCTTTGCCCTGACTTGGTGCCACGAGTGATCCTCAGCAGCGGCTTTGCCAAAGCCTATGCCATGACCGGCTGGCGGGTGGGCTACTTGGCCGGGCCCAAGCCCATCATCGACGCCGCCATCAACCTGCAAAGCCACAGCACCTCCAATGTCTGCACCTTTGCCCAGTACGGCGCCCTGGAAGCCCTGACCAGCCCCCTGTCGGCAGCGGCGGTGGAAAAAATGCGGCGAGAATTTTGGCAGCGGCGGGATCTGATGCTGGAGGGGATCCGCGCTCTGCCGGGAGTGACTTGTCCAGAGCCGGAGGGCGCCTTTTATGTGTTTGTCAACATCGGCCAAACCGGGCTAAGTTCGGTGGAGTTCTGCCAACGGCTGCTCCAAGAACATCACGTCGCCGCCGTGCCGGGCCTGGCCTTCGGGGCAGATGCCTACATCCGCCTTTCCTATGCCGCCGATCGCGCCACCCTGGAAAAAGGGCTGCAGCGGCTGCACCGGTTTGTGTCTTCCCTTTGAGGATCCAATTTGAGGATTGATAAAGAGCTGATCCAGCGGATGGATCCCTGCAGGCCGTCCTCAGCCGCGCAATCCCTATCTAAGGTGTAAACACTATTGCTTAACCCTAGCTATAGTGTTAGGGGATGGGCTACGAGGGGGATAACGCATGTCTGGCAGAACGGCGCTTGTCATCACCGTCGCCTGCTTGAGTGGGGGATCCGGAAAGACCACAGCCGCCCTCAACTTGGCCATCATGCTGGCAGAGCACGGCAAGACCTTGGCCGTCGATTTTGATCCGCAGGGCAACCTGAGCCAGTGGCTGGGCTGGACAGATTTGTCGGAGTCGGCCACCATTGCCGAGACGATTTTGCCAGGGGCGGATCGGGTTCACATTCGGGAGATCATTCGTCCGCCGCTGAATGAGGATCGCCAGGAGCGGCTGTGGCTGGCCCCCAGCGACTACAGCCTGTCGCGAGCGATGGACGCGATTGTGATGGAGCCGGGGCGGGAGCTGTTTTTGAAGCGGGCTTTGCGACCGATTTTGTCGGAGTATGACTTTTTGGTCATCGACAGTCCCCCCTCGAAAGGGCTGCTCACCTACAACAGCATTCTCAGCGCCGATCTGTTGGTGGTGCCGACGGAATGCACCCAAAAAGGGGTGATGGGGGCCCTGAGTACCCTGGTGCTGCTGAAGGAATTGGGGGAGCTGGATTTTCAGGTGCCCAAGTTTCTGGGGGTGCTCCCCACCCGGGAGCAATGGGTGGGCAACAACCGCACCAAAATGTCGCGGGCAGCGGTGGAAGCCCTGGCGGAAATGATGCAAGGGATCCCCATTTTTACCCCGGTGCGGCAAAGCACGGTGGTGCAGCAAACCAACAGTATGGGCTGGTCGTTGGCAGAGGCCGGAGAAGAGGTTTTGGCCCAACCTTATCGCGAGATCCTTGAGGTGGTGTTGAGGTCTCGCTAAGATGGCTACCACCAAAAAGCCCCCCAAGAAAAAATTGCCCACTGGCCCTACC
This sequence comes from Synechococcus sp. H55.10, assembly GCF_047502715.1. Classification (NCBI taxonomy): domain Bacteria; kingdom Bacillati; phylum Cyanobacteriota; class Cyanophyceae; order Synechococcales; family Synechococcaceae; genus Synechococcus; species Synechococcus sp. H55.10. The sequence goes on along the minus strand of NZ_JANSJJ010000017.1, from coordinate 5,842 downwards.
AAGGCCGATCTGCTCTCGCGCATGGGGGTGAATAAACAGCCAGAGCTGCCCGAACCTGTGCCTGTCGATTGCGTGGATGCTCCGCACCGTCCCAAAGACAACAAAGAGACACAGCCTCTGGATCTGCCTCGCCCTGGGGCAGTGGGTGTCGAGCCGGAGCAATCTCCCGTGGCCTCGCCCCGTCAGGGCTGTGCTGCCACAACCCCGCCAGAGGCAGAGCGGATCCCTCTTTTGGCCGATGCACCCTTCCCACCTGAAGCGCCTTCTCTGGGTGGAGATCTTGACGTGGATCCTCTGCCCGTCCTGTCGCCGGCTCCGGTCGAGCAGGTCAACCCGGCCAAATGGGCTACGCTGCCGACTGAAGGGCAAGCCGAGCTTCTGCCCCCTGCCACCACCTGTACCGGCGATGGAGTTCACCAAAACGGTGCCGCCAAGCCAGCGGATCCCCGCGAGGCCCTCGATGCCCAACTGGGCCTGCAAAAGCTCACCCTCAAATGGTCTATCAAGAGAGTACAAAAGCTGGGATCCCTGCAAAGCACCACCGGGCTGCCGGGCGAGATTTTGCTGGAAGTCCTGCTGGATCATTGGGAACGACTGCCCAAAGCATTGCAACAAGAGTGCCTGCTGCAGGCCCACCGCATTCGCGTGGAACGGCTGGTGGTCAGCCAAAACTTCACCATCGCCACCATTGAGCAACTGCTGAGCAACTGTTGAACGAGACCCATTGATCCCGATCCGCTCGGGTGGGAATTCCGCTCCAAAGGATCCCTGTCCTCGAGTGCCAGGCAACGGTAGAACCAAGTCCTGTGCTACGGTCAGAGTAGGTTACCCCCAGCTTTTCAGCCTGTGCTCCCTCCCCCGCTAGCGGACGGCCATCCCAGCCTTTTTCATTTCTACTCCTCGCTAGAGCTCTCCATCGTCTGCGAAGCAACAGCAGGGCCGCAAGGGGAGTGCCATCGCTATTTTTTAAGGGTCGCGTAGCGTCAGCGCGCTGTGAGACGAGCGGGTTTTGATTGGAGCAGTAACTTTTCATGAAAGCAGTAGATTTGGCCAACGCTATCCAGCAGCGGCGCACCTTTGCCATTATTTCTCACCCCGATGCCGGGAAAACCACGCTTACGGAAAAGCTTTTGTTGTACGGGGGGGCGATTCAAGAAGCGGGGGCTGTAAAGGCCCGCCGCGCCCAAAAGCGGGTTACCTCCGACTGGATGGAGCTGGAAAGGCAGCGGGGCATTTCCATTACCTCGACCGTGTTGCAGTTTGACTACCGCAACATTCGCCTCAACTTGCTCGATACTCCCGGCCACCAAGACTTCAGTGAAGATACCTACCGCACCCTGGCGGCGGCTGATAACGCTGTGATGCTGGAAGATGCCGGCAAAGGGCTAGAACCCCAGACCCGCAAGCTGTTTGAAGTCTGTCAACTGCGGAAGTTGCCGATTTTTACCTTCATCAACAAGATGGATCGCCCCAGCCGGGATCCCTTGGAGCTAATGGACGAAATTGAGACTGAGCTCGGCCTCAAGCCCTATCCTGTAACCTGGCCGATTGGCTCAGGGGAGCGCTTTACAGCTTTGTTTGACCGACGCACGCAGGAGTTTCATTTCTTTGAGCGGGTCTCGCGGGGACGGCTGCGGGCCAAAGAAATGGTCATCAAGCTGGGGGATCCGCAAATTGAGGACTTGATTGAAAAAGATCTCTATTACCAATTCAAAGAAGAGCTGGAGCTGTTGGATGGCCTCATGCCCAGCTTGGATCTCAAGCAGGTTCATGCTGGCAAGCAAACGCCGGTCTTTTTCGGCAGCGCCATGACCAATTTTGGGGTGGAGCTGTTTCTCAATGCGTTTCTGGAGTATTCTCTACCGCCAATGCCCCACGAGAGCACGGCAGGGCTGATCCCACCCGAACATCCTGAGTTTACCGGCTTTGTCTTTAAGCTGCAGGCCAATATGGATCCCCGCCACCGGGATCGCCTTGCTTTTGTGCGCATCTGCTCCGGCAGGTTCGAGAAGGACATGGTGGTCAACCATGCCCGCCTCAACCGCCCCATCCGCCTCTCCTATCCCCAAAAATTGTTTGCTCAAGAGCGCATCTCCATCGATGAAGCCTATCCTGGCGATGTCATCGGCCTCAACAACCCCGGCATCTTCAGGATTGGGGATACCCTCTACACCGGCCCGAAGTTGCGCTACGCCGGGATCCCCAGCTTTTCGCCGGAGCTGTTTGCCTATTTAAAAAATCCCAACCCCTCCAAGTTTAAGCAGTTCCAGAAAGGGGTATCAGAGCTGCAGGAAGAGGGAGCGGTGCAGATGATGTACTCCCTCGACGAGTCCAAACGGGATCCGATTGTGGCCGCAGTGGGCCAGTTGCAGTTTGAGGTGCTGCAGTACCGCCTGGAACATGAGTACAACGTCGAAACCCGGCTGGAGATGCTGCCCTACACGCTGGCCCGCTGGGTAGAGAATGGCTGGGAAGTTCTGGGGAACATCCCCAGCCTGTTTAACACCCTTATCGTCAAAGACATTCAAGATAGGCCCGTTCTCCTCTTTAAAAACGAGTGGACCTTGCAGCAATTCATCAGCAGCAACCCCAAAATCAAGCTGAGCAAAATCGCCCCCCTTGAGGATCTCAGTCCAGAGTCCAATGGCAGCCTGTAGAGGCATCCTAAAGAACTCTCCTCCCATCCGATGGTCTGACCGCAGCCCTGTCCATCTAGCCTTGACACTCTTAATTTTCTGGGCAAGCTGCTTGGACGCGGATCCCAGATTTTTGTAACCCAGGCGACTCAGCCATGTCTTTTTCCTCAAGTGCCGGATCGGATCCCTACTGCTTGGAAGCGGCTGCCAGTGCCGAGGCACCGCTTTGCGACCGCTCGTTGTGGGGGCTGGATCCCCAGGCCATTTTTTTGAATCACGGCTCTTTCGGTGCGACCCCGAAAAAGGTGTTGCAGGCCCAAAGTGTTTGGCAAGAACGCCTGGAGGCCCAGCCGGTGCAGTTTATGGGGGAAGAGCTGCCGCGGGCTTTGCGGGCGGCGGCGGCAGAGCTGGCCCAGTTTGTCGGGGCCGAACCCGAAAATCTCGTGTTTGTGGAAAATGCCACTGGCGGCATCAACACGGTGTTGCGCTCGCTGTCGTTTCGGCCAGGGGATCAGATTGCCTGTACCAACCATGGCTACGGGGCTGTCCGCCAGGCGTTGCGCTATGTCTGTGAACGCTGGGGGGCCGTGCTGGCGGAAGCGCAGATCCCCTTCCCCATTGCGGGGCCGGAGCAGGTTCTGGCAGCGTTTGCAGCCATTCTCACCCCCCAGACTCGGCTGGCGGTGTTGGATCACCTCACCTCGCCCACAGCCCTGATCTACCCCTTGGCGGAGCTTATTGGCCTCTGTCGGCAGCGCGGGATCCCGGTCTTGGTGGACGGGGCCCATGCGCCGGGGGTTCTCCCGTTGGAGTTGGAAAGCCTAGGAGCCGATTGGTACACCGGCAACGCCCACAAGTGGCTGTTTGCCCCCAAAGGCTGTGCCTTTCTGTGGGCGGCCCCCCACCGCCAGGCCCAAACCCATCCCCTGGCCATCTCCCACGGCTATGGGCAAGGGTTCACAGCCGAGTTCGACTGGGTGGGCACCCGCGATCCCAGCGCTTGGCTGGCCATCTCGGCAGCCCTGGCCTTCATCCGGGAGCTGGGGGTGGAGAGGCTGCGCCGGTACAACCACACGCTGCTGCTGCAGGCGCGGCAGTTGCTCTTGGAAAAACTGGAAGGGATCCCACCCGCCCCTGAGAAGATGTTGGGCTTCATGGCGACCCTGCCCTTGCCACCCTTCTGGCAACAGTGGATCCCGGAGCTGCCCTTGGCGGAGCGGGCCCGCCGCCTGCACGACTACCTCTGGCAGATGCACCGCATCGAAGTTCCCATCATTCCCTTTGCCGGCCAGCTTTGGGTGCGCATCTCGGCCCAGGTTTACAACCATTTGGCTGAGTACGAACAGTTGGCGCTGGCCTTGCAGCGGTTGCCGAAGTGATGTGCGCCCTCACCCCCAACCCCTCTCCCAGAAGGAGAGGGGAGATGGGGTTGAGAAAGAGTTTTGCTGTTCTATCCGCCCTGGGTTTGGGCTGCCGGGAAAGTTCGGCTAGAGTCAGATCAGTAGCTGCGTTCACTTCTTGCTCGGATCCCCATGCTCTCTCCGGCTGCCACGCAAGCCCATCTAGGCCCCATCGATCTGGATCGCCTGCTCACGCCTGAGATCCAGCGGCCAGCCCGCTACTTGGGGAAAGAATTCGGCGCCGCCCACCGCCCCTGGGACTCGGCGCGGGTGCGTTGGGTGCTGAGTTACCCAGAGCTGTACGAGGTGGGGGCTTCCAACCTGGGCCACATCATTCTCTACAACATCCTCAACGCCCAGCCGGATCAGTTGTGCGACCGCACCTATCTGCCAGGCCCGGATTTGGCGGCCCGGATGCGGCAGTTGCGGATCCCGCTGTTTGCCGTAGAATCGCGCCGCCCCTTGCGCGCTTTCCATATTATCGGCTTCAGCCTGGCCTACGAGCTGGGGGGCACCAACATCTTAGAGATGCTGGATCTGGCCGGGATCCCGCTCAAATGGTGGGAACGGCAAGCCTTTACCCCGCAAGAGTGTCCCCTGATCTTTGCCGGTGGGCCGACCGCCACCTCCAACCCAGAGCCCTTTGCCGACTTTTTTGACTTCTTCGTCTTTGGGGATGGGGAAGAGGTACTGCCGGAGATCGGCCAGGTCTTGGCCGGATCCCTGCACAAGCCCCGCCGAGAAGTGCTCTTGGAATTGGCTCAGGTGCCGGGGGTGTACGTGCCCCAGTTTTACGAGGGGATCCCGCCCCGACCCATCGTGCCCGGCGTGCCGGAGCGTATTCGCCGCCGCGTAGCGCTGCCCCAACCCCAATACGCTGTCGGCCTGGTGCCCTTGGTGGAGACCGTCCACGACCGCCTGGTGATGGAAGTGCGGCGGGGCTGTACCCGCGGCTGTCGCTTTTGCCAACCCGGCATGCTCACCCGTCCAGCCCGCGATGTGGAGCCGGAAGCAGTAGTGGAAGCAGTGGTGCAGGGCCTGCGCAAAACCGGCTACAACGAATTTTCCCTCTCCTCCCTCAGTTGCTCCGACTACCTTTCCCTGCCGGCGGTGGGGGCCGAGCTGCACAACCGTCTCCTTGGCCAGCAGGTTGCGCTCTCGCTGCCCAGCCAACGGGTGGATCGCTTCGATGGGCAAATTGCCGCCATCATGAAGGGATCCCGCCGCTCGGGGCTGACTTTTGCCCCAGAAGCCGGTACCCAACGGCTGCGGGACATTATCAACAAGGGCCTCACCGACGCCGACCTGATTCGCGGCATCCGCACCGCCGTCCAAGAGGGCTGGGACAAAATTAAGCTTTATTTCATGATTGGCCTGCCCGGCGAGACCGACGCCGATGTGCTGGGGATCGCCCGCACGGTCGAGATGCTGCAGCGGGAGTGCGCTGCCCTGGGCCGCAAGCGGGTGGAATTTACCCTCACCCTCTCCAACTTCACGCCCAAGCCCCACACCCCCTTCCAGTGGCACCGGGTAGACTACGCCGACGTGCAGCGCAAGCAGGGCCTGCTGCAAAAAGAGCTGCGGCGGCTGCGGGGGGTCAAGGCCCACTTCACGGATATCCGCTTCAGCATCCTAGAAGACTTTATCGGCAAGGGGGATCGCTCCCTGGGCCGCATGATCGAGCAGGCCTGGCGGGCCGGCGCCGGCCGGGTCCCCGGGGGGGAAAACATAGACCCCGCCAATGCCCCCGGGGTGAAGGCCTGGCTCTTATAAACATCTGACGCTGCCGCCGCTCTACTCTGTGTA
>NZ_JANSJJ010000016.1:0-19380 GCF_047502715.1 Synechococcus sp. H55.10 | reverse complement strand
CATCGGTAGCGTCCAAAACCACCCAGCCTTGCCCCACCGTCTGGTGCCACAACTCAAAGTGCAAGTGGGGCCCCGTCACCGCTCCCGTTGCCCCCACGTAGCCGATTACGGTGCCCTGCTTCACGACTTCTCCCACACCCACAGCAGATTCAGACATATGGCCATAGCGGGTGCGCTGGTTGCCGGCATGCTCCAGCACAACGGTGATCCCCAGACCGCCCAGGGATCCCGAAGTGACCACCTTGCCGCTCAAAGAGGCCAAGATCGGCGTTCCCAGGCTGGCCCCCAAATCCACCCCGGCATGGAACTCCGGCTCTCCGCGAATGGGGTGAATTCGCATGCCAAACCCAGAAGTAATCGGCACCGGATGGGGTAGGGGATAGAGCAGTCGTTCTTCACCTGCCGCCAGTTCTGGTAACTCCGGCGTTGGCGGTTCAGGCGCTTGGGTCTGGCTGGGATCCTCAATGCGAATCTCTTCACCTGGGGTGAGGATGATGCGGCGACCGGAGCTGCGTTCCATCAGCACCACCGGCACCCCACCTTCAGGTTGAGAAAAGGACGCCGTGCCGCTATTGCCGGGGGTGGCCAGGCCACGGTTTTTTTTCGGCTCAATAACCATTTCCCGGCCCACCACCGTCTCTGGGTGGGTTCCCGCCTCAAGAGCTTCTCCCCGTAGAGGAATGGCCCCATCCAGCAGCAGGGCTGCCGCCCCAGGCGTGTCCAGAGCCGGCTCCACCACGGGCGGTGGGGGCAAAGGGTTGGGTTGTGTCTGGGCCAGCAGAGCCGTGGGATAGAGCCAAAGCAGACCCAGCCAAAAGCGCAGCCGCCGCCTTTGTGGGAAGAAAAGGCGCGCTGCCGCAACCAAAGGCTTCATCACCGCACTCAACACAGGCCACACAAGAAAAACCAGAAAGGCTACAGATCGCCGCCAACAGGAGTGTGATAGCTCAAGCGAACTTGGTCAGGTGCAAGCGTCAGGATAGATCCTCGCTCCCCTTGTGTTTGTACTCGCACCCGCCCATCCTCGGCAAGGCCCAAGACCGTGAGGCTGCTTTCCCCCTGGGCTCCTTGGACTTGCGACTGAACCATCCAGGCTTCGTACTCTGGGCGAACGGGGCCAAATCCCTCTTGCAACCAGACCTGGAATCCCTGCTCCATCCCCTGCAGAACCCAGCCGGCAATCTCGGTGCGGTCGAGGGACTGTCGGGATCCCAAGATGTGGGCTAAGGTGATCGCCCCGGCGGGCACGGGATTGTTGATATTCACACCCACGCCGGCCACCAGCCCCAGCAGTTGCCCGTCCCCCCCAAAGCGGCTTTGCACCAGGATCCCCCCCAGCTTGAGCAGAGAATCCGGGCCCACCACCACCAGATCGTTGGGCCATTTCAGCCGCAGCGGGATCCCCAGTTTTTGCCGCAGACTGCCCGCAATACCCCAGCCCAAGGTCAGGGTCAGTTCCAGCAGCGAGTGATGCAAGGGCGGGGATCCCAGCCAGACCGATAGATACAGCCCTCCCGGCTCAGAGTGCCATACCCGCCCATGTTGACCTTGCCCGGCCCGTTGGCGGGTGCTGACCAAAACCGTGCCCACCGGCAGCGGCTGTGGAAACCGGCGGCTCCAGTCCAGGAGCAGCCGATTGGTGGAATCGGTTACCGCCACCTGCAGGAGGTAATGGCCCCAATGGCCCACCTGGGATCCCAGCCGCGAGGGGGAAAGCATCTCCCTCAGCTCAGCACAATATCTTCCGCCGGACGCTGGGCCAGCCGCTTTAGGTTCTGATAGCGCAACATGTCCAGTAGATCATTGCCGGAGCGCCCCTCCAGACGGGCCTCCACGTGCAGCGCCTGCCCCAGAGCCTCCACCGCCTGCAGCCGTGGGATCCCGCGCAACACCAGACGATCCACCGCATAGGCATCGGCAGCCAACAGACGGCGGTCGTTGGTTTGGTCGCGGCGCAACTGCCAGAGGGCCAAGCCACTCAAACCTCCCGAAACCGTTGCTCCCACCGGATCCTGCTGCACAGCCTCAAAGATCAAGCTCAACCCTCCCAGAGCTGCTATGGCCAGGTAAAAGTCGATCTGCCGCGAGGCTGCCCGGCTGTAGTAGCCCACCTTGTGCAGGAACAGCCCCGCTCGCTGCAGGGGGGTAAATTGCCGCCACTCGTAGGGCTTGATAAACAGCCGCATTTGCCGTTCCCAGGGCATTTGCCGACGGCCCTTGATCACCACTGTCTGCCGTTCCGAGGCCGGCAAGATCTTGACGCTCTCTCGCATACTGGCAGGCAGCAGATCCAGCAGGCGCTCGATCTCAGCCTGCTCCAGAACGTAGTTTTCGTAGCCGTAGTATTCCGAGTCCATGCCGGGCCTGCTCCTCAGCTTAATCCCATCGCCTGACGCATCTCTCGCACCGCCCGATCCAGTCCTACCAGCACCGCTCGGCTGATAATGCTGTGGCCGATGTTCAGCTCCTCCATACCCGGGATCCGCGCCACCGGGCCGACATTCCAGTAGGTGAGACCATGTCCCGCATTCACCCGCAGGCCCAGTTGAAGGGCCTGTTGGCAGCCTTTTTCCAGATGCTCAAGTTCCACCTGCCGCCGAGCTGCGGAGGCAGCTTCTGCATAGCGCCCCGTGTGCAGCTCCACCCAGCGGGCCCCCACCTGGGCGGCAGCGGCAATTTGCACTGGATCCGGGTCGATAAACAAGCTGACCGGAATGCCGGATCCCTGCAGTTGGCCGACCACATCGCTAAGACGCGCCACCTGCCCTGCCACATCCAGGCCCCCCTCGGTGGTGATCTCCTCCCGCCGTTCGGGAACCAAAGTGACGTAGTCGGGCTTGATCTCCAGAGCAATGGCCACCATCTCATCGGTGGCGGCCATCTCCAGGTTGAGGTGGGTGCGCACCGTTTGCCGCAACAGCCGCACATCCCGATCTTGAATGTGACGGCGATCCTCGCGCAAGTGCACTGTGATCCCATCTGCCCCCGCCAACTCGGCGATCACTGCCGCTGCCACCGGATCCGGCTCTACGGTGCGGCGAGCCTGGCGAAGGGTGGCAATGTGGTCGATGTTAACTCCAAGACTTAACAAGGCCTGACTGCTGTGGGTGTAAAGGATTCTAGAATGCTCCTAGTATTACATTATGCAATTTGCGCCGGTCAGACGAGCCTGGATGCTGTGGGGCTCAGGCGGCGGGGAGGCAGCCTTTACTCTATGATCAAAATGCTCGAAAGCGATGTCTCGCCTGTGCGGGATCCACTCCAGGCTTGCCATGACTGATCCAAATGCCTCTCTGGCGGTGGGACAACACTCAATCATTGACCGGGCGCGGGTGCCGGCCCTGATTGCCCAATACCTGCCGGTGGAGATCTGCATTTACTACCAGGTTGTGCCCGTGGCCCTGGATACCGACAGCCTCATTTTGGGCATGGTGGATCCCCAGGATTTGGCAGCGCTGGACTACGTGAGCAAGATGCTGGCCTATTCCCAGATCTCCGTCCAGCCGATCCCGCTCACCGCTCAGCAGCAGCAGGATCTCATTGCCTACTACTTCAGCCATCCCCCCGACCCGGCAGAGGTGGAGCGGCTGCGCCTCCAGGCCCAAGCCAGCCGGGTGACGCGGGAGGTTCCCGCTCCTGTGGCGGGGCCACCCACGCAGTTGACGCCAACCCAGCCCCCCTCCGCTCGGCCAACTGCTCCGCCTGTCCCCGCCGACGAATCGGAAGAGACGGTGCAGCAGTTGCTCAACTCGATGCTGCGACGGGCTTTGGATGAGAAAGCCGAGCAGATTTTTGTGGAACCTCAAGAGGGGGCTTCTTGTCGGGTGCGCTACCGTCAGCAGGGGATTTTGCGGGATCTGTTCAAAGATCTTTCGGAGTCCATACGGGCGAAGTTGCTCGCCTCCATGAAGCGGATGATGGCACTGGATCCAGAGCTGCTCGGAGAGCCGCAGCAGGCAGAGGTGGAACGGGTATACCGGGGGGAGCCACTGGTTTTGCAGTTGCGCATTATCCCGCAGCGCTCCAAAAGTGGCCAGACTGCCCTCGCCAGAGAAGGAGCCATCTTGAGTATTTTGCGAGGGGAAGCCCTCCAGAAATATCAACAAGGTCAGAATAACCTCCGCGTCTCCGAGACCTTAGCCTTGGCCCAACAGACCCATCAACTGCTACAACAACTGCAAAGTGCTCTCAGCAACACAATCGACAAACTCAAGCAGTACCCCAGTCCACCGCGGAGCGACTGGCCCCTGATGACAGAGGTGTTGGCAGCTATCCAGGCTCAAGCCCAGATGATCGCCATCCATCAGCAGGACTGGGAAAAACTCAATTCCGGCAGTTGAGCCCCCAGGCATTTCGAGGGCATCTTAGCTTTTGCCTTGCTTCTTGGCTTTATGGGCTCCCAATGCCTTTTGCCGGTGGCCCAAGTTTCTCATTCCCGTTGCAAACCCAAGCAGTTTTTTCCTAACGGGATCCCTCCCGCAACAGCACCAAAATCACACCGGCAATAATGCTGATGGTGGCCCCGGCAATGAGACTGGTGGCCAGACGTTCCAGCCGTTCTCCGATGCTCTGAGCGGTGTCGAACTTAAAAGTCAGTTTTTCCAGGTCACCTGATAGTTTCTCGACGTCGCCCGATAGTTTCTCGACGTCGCCCGATAGTTTCTCGACGTCGCCCGATAGTTTCTCGACACGCTCTGAGAGCTTTCCAGTATCTCCTGCGAGCCGATCGATCCGCTGCAAAATTTCCCCTTGTTGTTGGCTGAGGTGGGCTATTGCTTGGCTGTTGGTCTCGACCAAGCGCTCAAGCCGATCTAGGCGTTCTTCTGTTGAAATCGTCATGGGGTTTGCAAGTTACAGGCTACGTGTCTCTCGATCGTAAGCTACTGGCGGCCATTCGTCTTTTCGATGCTGGCTCCTGCTGGGTGCGATAATCTTGAGATCGTGCAGTCTTGTCCGTTAGCTCCCATGCCGTCCAAAGATCCAACGTCTCTGCCCAAGCCCCAGTCGGCACCTGCCAGCTCGGGATCCCGCACCTGGTGGCAGGCGCAGCGGGAAAACCTGCTGACGGTTGTGCTGGCGCTGCTGTTGGCTTTCGGCATTCGCACCTTTGTGGCGGAGGCGCGTTGGATCCCCTCCGATTCCATGCTGCCCACCCTGGAAGAAGGGGATCGGCTGGTGGTGGAAAAGGTCAGCTACCGCTTTGGCCCGCCCAGACGCGGCGACATCATTGTTTTCTACCCGCCTGCCAAGCTGAACTTCAACGGCGCCTACATCAAGCGGGTGATCGGCCTACCTGGGGATCGCATTCGTATCGCCGATGGTGAGGTCATCATCAACGGGATCCCACTGCAGGAGGACTATATTTATGCTCCTCCCAACTATTCTTGTCCTGGAGAGCGCTGCCCTGGAGTTCCCAACCAGGGATCCGAATTTGTAGTTCCTCCTCACTCCTATTTTGTGATGGGGGACAATCGCAATGACAGCCAGGACTCCCATGTGTGGGGTTTTTTGCCGGAAGAAAACATCATCGGCAACACCATTTTTCGCTTTTGGCCCCCGAATCGCCTACACGTTTTCACCCCGCCAGAATATCCCGAGCTGCGTTCGGAAACTCAAGTGTTGGGCGACACCGCCCGCTAGGGAGGTCGCTTGACTCTGCCTGGGCTGCTCAGCTAGAAACCGCAGGAGCCCCGCCCTGTGCCCGTAGGGTCAGGGTCGGGAGAAATGCGGACGACGTATAGTTGTGACATGGCCCAAGTCCTGACTATCTCCTGCAAGCTCAAGGTGTCTGCTTCGCAAGCCGTGAAGCTAGAGGCAACCTTGTCTGCTTTTGCACAAGCACTCAACTGGGTCAACCAAAACACACCAGAGAAGGTGGTCAACGCAGTCAAGCTTCAATCTCTCTGCTACCGCGAAATTCGTACCCGCTTTGGGCTATCCAGCAACCTGGCACAACAGGTATGCAGAAGGCTGGCCGCTGCCCGCAAGGTTGCCCAGCAAAAGAATCGTCCAGTCAAAGCGTTCAAGAGCGGCTTTGTTACCTACGATGCCCGCATCTTCTCTTTTCGGGAAAAAGACTGGACGGTGTCGCTGACCACCGTTGAGGGACGCGAACGCTTTGAGCTGGATATAAGTAACTACCAGCGCGGCATGTTAGCAGGCTCAAACCCTAAAGCAGCCACGTTGGTCAAACGCCAAGACGGTTCCTACTCCATTCAAATTTGCGTGGAGTCTGAGGTACCGGAGCCACAAGACACCACCAAGGCAATTGGCGTGGATTTGGGTAGGAGAGATATTGCCCACACCTCTGAGGGAGACCACTGGAATGGACAGCAGTTGAACCAGGTCAGAGACCACTACTCCAGGTTGAGGGCGGCTCTGCAACGCAAGGCCAGTAGGGGCACACGCAGTTCTCGGCGCAGGTGTCGGCAACTGCTGCAACGGCTGTCTGGTCGGGAGAGGCGCTTTCAAACTTGGGTGAACCACTGCATCTCCAAAGCGATTATTTCTAGGGCGCTGGCGACCCACAGCTTTATTGCCTTGGAAGACCTGACTGGAATTAGAGAACGTACCAACCAACAGCCGCGCAGCAAGACGGAGCGGCGACGGAGCAATAGCTGGGCGTTCTACCAGTTGCGGCAGTTTGTGCACTACAAGGCCGCCAGAGCAGGGGTGAAGGTTGTGGTGGTGCCGCCTGCCTACAGCTCGCAGACCTGCCACCGGTGTTTGTGGCTTGGGCAACGGGAAGGGAAGCATTTTCGTTGTGTGAACCCGGTCTGTGGTTGGGAAGGGGATGCAGATTTTAACGGTGCCAACGTGATTGCCCTTTTGGGGGTCGCTGTAAACCGGCCCAGAGGTCCGTGGTTGGCTTGCCAACTGCAGGGCTACCATTCGCGTCAGCGGCGCGGAGCGCTTAAGCCTGCTCCGTACCGCTTAGCGGTCGGAGTCGGGTAGTTTACGGAGGAAGTTAAGAGGAAGTTAAAGATCGCCCAGGTTGGCAGTAAGGTAAAGAAAGAGCCTCTAGGTCGCTGCTGCATGGATTTTGAGAAGCTATTGGAGGAATGGGTGGCAGCCTTCACCCAAGCGGCGGAAGAAAGCCTCGCCGCTTTGGAAACAGCCCTGACAGAACTGACGGAACACCTGGCCGTGCCTCTCCAAGAAACCCTGCGGCAGTGGGAAGCGCTCTGGAATCTGGAGGAGGAACTGGAGCCAGAACCTTGCGAGGAAACCTTCAACCCTTCTGTGGGCGAATCTTTCAGCAGCAGCCGTTTCTTCGTCAGCCCGATAGGATTTGGTGGCCTGGTTGTTTATACCTACGTGGCTTCGCCGCCCGACTCCATCGGGGATCCCACCTGTCGCTACAATGCCCATTCTCCAGAGTTGCGCTGTGCCGTCAATCCGCACGGCCCCTGTGAAGGTTGCCCCCACTACGAGCCCCGGAACGTGAGCCCTGGAATGAGTCGCGATGAAGGGTGACCGCCTGATTGTTGCCCTGGATACCTCTTCTTGGGAGCAGGCTGTGGGGTGGGTGGACGCTTTGCCGCAGGTGCTGTGGTGGAAGGTGGGCCTGGAGTTGTTCTCTGCTGCGGGTTCCTCTATCCTCCAGGCTCTCAAGGAAAGGGGCAAGCGCATTTTTCTGGATTTGAAGCTGCACGACATTCCCCACACGGTGGGACGGGCTACGGAGGTGGCCGTCGGCTATGGGGTGGATCTGCTCACCGTCCATGCTTGCGGTGGCAGTGCTATGTTGCGGGCAGCCGTGGCCGCCGCCCAGGGCAGTTCCTGTCGGCTGTTGGCAGTGACCCTCTTAACCAGCCTCGGCCCCGACCAGGTGCGGCAGGAGCTGGGCATTGAACGGGATCCTGGCGACTACGTTTTACAATTGGCCCGACTGGCCCTGGATCAAGGTGTGAAGGGGCTGGTCTGCTCCCCGCAGGAAGTGGGGCGGCTGCGCCAGGCTTTGGGGCCGGAGGTTCTGCTGGTTACTCCAGGGATCCGTCTGAGCGACGCCAGGGTGGGGGATGGTGGGGATGATCAACAGCGCATCTGCACGCCCGACCAAGCTCTGCGGGCAGGAGCCGACTACCTGGTGGTGGGTCGCCCCATCATTGCTGCTCCGGATCCGGTGGCGGCCTTGCGGCGCTTCCAAGCCTTGTGGGATGCTTCTGGGTGAGAAGGTTGAGGGATTCGCCCGCTGTTGGCTAAGTGGTGCTGTGAGGCAACGACGCCATAGGCCACCTGTCCAGTCCGCCAACGCGAACGGCAGGGGGTGTTGGCTGGGAGTGGGTTTATCGGTGGCTTTGGGCCTGTGCAGCCTTCCTGCCGCCCCGGCCAGCGGAGAAGCCTGTCTGGCTGCTCCTCAGGTTTGGGCTGAGGCTCTAACGGAGCAGTTGCCTCTGTTCCTCAATCTGGCCTTGAGCCGCTCCCGCTCTGAGTTTCAGGTTGTGCTTGTGGGGAAGCCGGAGGTTGAAATGCTCCCTCCTCAGGAGCTGGCTCAGGTTTTCTCGGACACCACAACAGCTGCAGAGGCTTTTCGACTGTATTTCACCACGTTGGAGCGCCGCTTGGTCTTGCCCCAACACCCCCAGGACAACCCCTTGGCCGGTCGGCGCAGCGAAACCCTGCAACTGGCCTACGAGGCCTATGTGCTGCGGGCTAGGTCTGGGGATCCCTGGCAGTTGGTGCGTCTGCAGGTAACCGGAGCGGGGATCCCGATTCGCGATGTAACCGAGGGGCTCACCGCTCAGGCCATCCGTCGCTGGCAGCAGTCGGGTTGCCCCTTGACGGGCGATCTAGAGTTGACTAGACCTTCTCTGTAGGCGGGGAGTTTTGCAAGGCACACAAGGACACTTTCTCCTCCCAGAGGGAGAGGCATTGGATGTTCTGCTGCTGGTCGAATGACCATTCCGTTCAGGAACACAATAGGGCATACCTATGAAGTTTCCCCCCGCCAAACCTCGCCAGGGCAAACGGCTGCCCCGCGGCTCATTTTCCCGACTGCGGTCGTCCAACACGGACAAACATCGCCGCCGACGTCTGGTCGGTTTTGGTTGCATAGGCCACTGGCTGCTTTGGGGCGGGATGGGCCTGCTCTTGGGACAGCGGCTCCGCTCCTGGGGGCAACCGTCTCCGCTGCAGTGGTGGCGCGTTGTGCCCGTGAGCGGCTCTGAGGGATCCTTGCCATCCGGTCAGCCGGAACTGCCCCTCTACCACTGGTTTGCGGATGGCCTAGTGCCCTGGCTGGCTCAGGGAACGGGGATCCCGGCTGGAGAGCTGTTGCGGATCTTCTCGGTCATGGCTTGTTTGGCCATCCTGCTGTTGTGCTGGAGCTGGGGCAACTTCTGGAGTGTCGGGCTGTGGGGACTCAGCCCCTGGGTGCTGACCCAAGGGTTGGAGCCGGGCAGCGAGATTTTGAGCACCTGGGTGTGGCTGTGCAGTTGCGGCGTTGGGCCGGGATCTGCCTTGCGCCGGTGGGGTCTGGCCCTAGCTTGTGCCCTGTCCTATAAGATTTGGCCCTTGGCTTTGCTCTGGGCGGGGCTGTGGACGAGCCAGCAGTGGTCGCGGCAGCCGCTGCGTTCGCGAGGGGCACTTTGGCTGCTTTTGCTGCTGCTGGTGATGGCCCTTTCTTGGCTGGGACGGGTCGATCTACCGGCTGATCCTTCTGCAAGGGTTGCCTATCGCCTCAGCTCCCAAGGTGGCTTGGCCGTTTTGGCGACTTTGATGCTGCCCTTGGGGTTGAGCTTGGTGCGGTTGGGCTGGCCCTGGGCGGAACGGCAACAAGCCTTGCTCAGCTTGGCCGGCCTGGGCCATGTCCTCTGGATGGGGATGCTGGCGACGTGGTTTTGGGATCCCCAAGTGAACAGCCTGCAGCAAAGTGCTCGCTGGGGATTGGTGGGGCTCCCCTTCCTGTGCCTGAGCGCCGGCGGCGTCTTGGCGGAGATCCCCTACCGGGGCTGGCGGCGGGTTTTGGGATCCCTGCTGCTGGGCAGTTCTTTCTTGTTATCGTGGCAATCATTGGCCTAGGCTAGTCTGCATTTTTCTTTTTGTCTTGCTTGCTATGACCCAGACCTCATCATCGCTACGCGACGCTTTTGCGAACGCAGCAGCTCAGCCTCTGTTGCAGACCCTGTTTGCCCAACGGGCGCAGGCTTTGATCCCCCCGCCTCTTGGCGCGGAGATCTAGGGGCGGTGCCGGTGGTGAGCAGTTCTGCCTTTAGACTCGCGTTTGTTTCCCAAGACCGACTTGGCACGGGCCACGGCGGAGGTGTTGGCAGAGGATGGGGACAATGCCCTCAATTATGGCGGCACGTTTGCCGGGTTGATTGAGGTGGTGCTGCAGTTGATGCCGGCTAGAGGGGTGGAGGCCCAACTGGAAAACCTGCTGATCGGCCATCGCTCTGGGCAGATCCTCGGCCTCTTGCCCCAGGTCTTTGTGGAGCCGGGGGATGTGGTGATCGTGGAGGGGCCCACCTTCATGGGGGCGGTCAGCCGTTTTGCGGCGTTTCGCGCTGGCGGGACGGAGTCCTTTGTGATTGCGCTTTTGGGGGCCGCTGTAAACCGACCTAGGGGTTCGTGGTTGGCTTGCCAACTGCAGGGCCTACCATTCGCGTCAGCGGCGCGTAGCGCTAAAACCTCACCCGCCTATGCGGTGGGGTAGTTTATGAGGCTACACCTATCAAGGCATAGCTCTCCCCGATCCGGAGAAAAATCTCAGAGCCGAGGGGGCTTGATGCTCACCGCAACAGCTCCCTGGCCGTTTGTCCTTCTAATCGCAGAACTGCAGCCGGGATTGCGGCTGGCGCATGGCCGGATCCAGCTCGCAGATCAGCTCGAAGTTGATCACTCGCCAGCGCTGCGGTGGTCCACCGGCTCCTTCAGGAAGCTGGGAGCTGAAGCTAACCGGCAGGCCGTAGAGGCGGGGTGGGCCGGGACGGCGATGGGATCCCTGCTCCAGGTAGGGGGTGAGCAAGGGGCGGTAGCGCTCGGCCACGATCACCTGTGTGGCTCGCATCCCTTGCATGCGCAGCCGATCCAATTCTTCATGAATCTCGAAGCGGATCCCATCGGCGTGGGTGTGCTGACGAAACCAGCGGCCTTCCCAAAAACGCCAGCGCCGTCCGGATTGCAGATGTACCAGCTCCTCTTGCTCAGCATCCGCCTCAAAGGCGCCGTGGCGAGGGCAGAGGTAAGTATCGGTCAGCGTGAGGGCCGCAATCGTTTGCCGACAGTGGGGACACTGAATGCTGGGGCCGAAGATCGGGTAGGAAAAGGCAACGGTCATAGGTAACCCCACAAAACGCGGCTGAATAGTCGAGCAAATCCGCAGTTGTCCACATTATAGATGTTGCCTTTTGTGGATCTGGTGCCGATCGCGTGGGCAAAACGCAAGTCAGGATCCCCATGACAAAACCAGACGAGATCTTTTAAAATAGATTGAAGGGAAGCACGCCCAGAGTCTGCACCGGCTCCAGGCAGCTCCCAGGCAATCTCCGCAATGACAACGGGGAGTGGGCAGCGCCCACTTTTTTGCTTTTTGGGGGGCTGAGCGCCCCTGTTGCCGGCACCGGCCCAAGTGGGTTCGGCTCTGGCTGCAACATAGGTTGGCGACGAGTTGGTTATGGTTCACCCTCTTATTCTACAGTTGGAGAGCTTGGCCCGTCCTGTGGCCGCTCGACTGGGGTATCAATTGGTGCAGATGGTTTTTCACACCAATCAGTATCCACCGGTCTTGCGGGTGGACATCCGTCCGCTGGATCCGGATCAAGAAACCAGCCATGCCGATTGCGAAACCATGAGCCAGGCCTTGGAGGTGGAGCTGGATCGGGTGGATCTGATCCCCGGCCATTATGTGCTGGAGGTCTCCAGCCCCGGCATCACCAACCTGCTCACCAGCGACCGCGACTTTGTGGTTTTCAAAGGATTTGCGGTGCAGGTGACGGTGGATCCGCCCTACAAGGGCAAAACCGTCTGGTCAGGACACCTACTGGGTCGGGATGAGGAGAACGTTGCCCTCTCCCTCAAAGGGCGACGAGTCCAGTTGCCCCGCGCCTCAGTCCAGCGCGTTGTCCTCTCAGAGGCAGAAACCGAGTAGAGGAATGGGGATAGAGAGGACGTTCGGCCGCGAAGTGTGTTGCCCTGTCTTCGCGTCGGAGCTACCTGCTATGCGACGATGCATTTCCCGTCAGGATTGCGGAGCAACAGTGATAGCAGTTTCATCCCAGCTTAAGTTGCATTAGGAGGACAACAGTTTATGTCGATGGTGCCTCTGCCCGGTTTGGCAGAAATGGTGGAGATGATCTCGCGGGAGCGCAACCTGCCCCGCCATGTGGTCACCGATGCCCTGCGAGAGGCGCTGCTCAAAGGCTACGAACGCTACCGCAAAACCATCCAGCGAGATGTCGTTTTTGAAGAAGATCACTTCCGCAACTTCGATGTGGAGTTGGATGTGGAAGCAGGGGGCTTTCGCGTTTTGGCCACCAAAGCCATCGTGGAGCAGGTGCAGGATCCGGATCACGAGATCTCCCTGTACGACGTGCAGCAGGACTATCCAGAAGCCGAAGTGGGCTGGCAGGTCATGAGTGACGTTACCCCACAACAGGCGGAATTTGGCCGCATGGCGGCCATCCAAACCAAGCAGGTGCTGGCGCAAAAGTTACGGGATCAGCAGCGCCGTCTGATTCAGGAAGAGTTCCGCGATCTGGAAAAAACCGTACTGCAGGCACGGGTGCTGCGCATGGAGCGGCAGAAGGTGATCATGGCTGTTTCCAGCGGTTTCGGCCAGCCAGAGGTGGAGGCCGAGCTGCCTAAGAAGGAGCAGTTGGCCAGCGATCGCTACACCCCCAACACGGTGATGAAGGTCTACCTCAAACAGGTTTACCAGGGATCCCGGCGGGGGCCGCAGCTTTTGGTTTCCCGGGCCGATGCCGGCTTGGTGGTCAACCTGTTTGCCAACGAGGTGCCGGAGATCGAAGAGGATATTGTGCGCATCGTGGCGGTGGCGCGGGAGGCCAACCCCCCTTCCCGCAACGTGGGGCCGCGCACCAAGATCGCCGTCGATACGGTGGAGCGAGACGTGGATCCGGTGGGGGCCTGTATTGGCGCAAGGGGATCCCGCATTCAGGCGGTGGTAGCCGAGCTGCGCAACGAGAAAATCGATGTCATCCGCTGGTCGCCGGATCCCGCCACCTACATCGCCAACGCCCTCAGCCCGGCCAAGGTGGTGGAGGTGCGGCTGGTGGATCCGGAAATCCAACAGGCCCACGTGTTGGTGACCGGCGACCAGCTCAGCCTGGCCATCGGCAAAGAGGGGCAGAATGTGCGCCTGGCCGCCCGTCTCACCGGCTGGAAAATCGATATTAAAGAAGTGGAGAGCTACCGGGCGGCGCTAGAGGAGGCGCAAGCGCAGGGGCTGCCCTATCCCTTCATCACGCCGGAGGCTTTGGAACGCTTGCGGCGGCGGGCAGAGCGAGCCGCTCTGGGCCTAGAGGACGAGGAGTACGCAACCAAAGGCCGCTTGGAGGAAGAGAAGTTGGCCACAGACGACAGGCTGGGAGAAGACTGGGTTGAGGAAGACGAGGACTTCGACTACGATGCCGAGTTCGACATCGCCCAGCCCCAAGAGTGAGATCAGAGAGAGCTCTCCTCGCTAGACTTGAGCAGAAGACGTTCTGCGGCGGCCCTTGACATCCTCTCTGCCCATCATCCTTGGCGTCTCAGGCGCCTCTGGGATGCTTTATGCTGTGCGGGCTTTGCACGTCCTGCTCAGCCTGGATTACCGCGTCGAAGTGGTGGTCTCCAAGGCGGCCTATCAGGTGTGGCAGGGAGAGCAAGGGGTGCTGTTGCCGGTGGATCCCCGGCAGCAGGCGCAATTTTGGCGGCAGCAGGCCGAAAGCGAGGGCGGATCCCTGGTCTGCCACCGTTGGCAGGAGGTGGGGGCAACCATCGCCAGTGGCTCTTATCGCACCCAGGGGATGCTGGTGATCCCGTGCAGCATGGGGACGGTGGCTAAGTTGGCTGCCGGCCTGAGCTCAGATCTGCTGGAGCGGGCGGCCGACGTGCAGCTTAAAGAAGGTCGCCGTCTGGTCATTGTGCCGCGGGAAACCCCCTTTAGCCTGATCCACCTGCGCAACTTGACCACTCTGGCGGAAGCAGGGGTGCGCATTGTCCCGGCCATTCCGGCCTGGTACCACCAGCCGCGCACCCTCTTGGATTTGGTGGATTTTGTCGTGGTGAAGGCGCTGGATCAGTTCGGCATCGACAGCGACCTTATCCAGCGCTGGCAGGGGATGCGCCAGCGGCAGATCCTCAAGCTGCCCCCAGAGGACTAAGGGGATCCCCTCACCCCCAGCCCCTCTCCCAGAGGGAGAGGGGAGTTATCTTGGAGCTTGCTGCCACCTACCCACCCTCGATGAGTCTTTTGGCCAGCTCTTTAAGTTACGCCTACAGCAACAGCGACCTGCTAGTTCAAGCTTTCCTCCAGCACCTGCAACTGGTGGTGGTGCCGCTGGGGATCGCGTTGCTGGTGGGCCTGCCCTTGGGTTTTGGCAGCTCCCGCTCGCAGGTGGTTTCCCTGGTGGTGATCAATGCCTTCGGCAGCTTGCGGGTGATCCCCAGCTTGGCGATTTTGTTTTTGGCCATTCCCTACTTTGGCCTTGGCTTTCAGTCGGCGGCGATTGCCCTGACGATCTTGGCCTTGCCCCCCATTTTAATCAGCACGGATGTGGCCTTCCGCAGTCTCGATCCGGCTCTACGCGAAGCTGCTTTGGGAATGGGCATGACGCCGGCGCAGGTGCTACGCCATGTGGAGATCCCCTTGGCGTTGCCGGTAATCTTGGCCGGTGTTAAAACCGCTACTATCGAGGTCATTGCCAGCGCCACGTTGGCGGCCTTTATCGGGGCGGGCGGGCTGGGCAGCTTCATCACGCTGGGGTTTGCCCTCTACGACAACGCTATCCTGTTGGTGGGAGCAATCCCGGTGGCGCTATTGGCCATTGGTGCCGAAATTCTCCTCGGCGCTTTGCAGCGAGCTCTGGAGCCGCCCCAAGCCTAGGGATCCCATGCTGTTTTCCTCTTCTTCTCCAATGCGCCTGCCCTTCCTCACTTCTCGAGCGGTTCCTTTGCAGGTGGCGCTGCTGTTGCCGCTGCTGTTGGCAGTGGCTGGGGGGGCAGGCGGGGTGGGCTATCTCTCCTGGCGGGCTGGGCGGCAGATGGCGCTGCAGTTGGCCGAGCACCTGAAGAGTGAGGTTAACCATCGCACTGAAGAGCACCTCAGGCGCTATCTCCAAGCCCCCCTTCAGATCAATGCCCTCAATCAAGGGGCAGTCCAGTGGGAGCTACTGCCCAATTTGGCCGCGCTTCAGCCGCAAGATCTGGAGAGGCTTGAGGCCTATTTTGCCCGCCAGTTGCAGCAGTTTCCCGAGCTGAGCTACATCGGCTTTGTCTCAGCGGAGGGGGGGTTTGTAACCGCCCGCCGCCACACCGGTGGGTCGATCTGGACCTACCACACGCCAGGCCTGAAGCCGGGATCCGTCCAGGGCTGCCAGCGGGATCCGGAAAGCGGGGATCCCACCGGCTTGACGCGGCAGTTGGGCTTTGTGGATTTGCGGCGGCTGTCTTGGTTTCCCGGGATCCTGCAACAGGAAGGGGCCCGCCGTACCTGGGTGGTGAGCAACTTTTTTGTCGAGTTTCCCAATCAGAGGCCGGAGCGGCTGATCCTGACAGCGCTGCCCTTGGCCGAGGCGGAGGGGCGGGTTTACGGCAGCTTGGTGGCTGCTCTCTCGGCTCAGCAACTGCAGGCTTTTCTGGAGGATCTGCAGGCCAGCTTGGCGTATCCAGGGGTGAGCTGGTTGCTGGATGAAGAGGGCCAGGTGGTGGCCGGCAGGGAGGAGCTGTCTCCCCAGCCGCTGCTGCTGGCTGTGCAAGAGCAGGTGGGATCCTGGGCAACGGCGGCCTCTGAAGGTTTGCTGCGCCTCAGGGTGGACGGGATCCCTTACTGGGTGCAGGTGATGGCCATTCAGGATCAATGGGGGCCGGGCTTTTATTTCGTCTACGGGATCCCGGAGGGCGCCCTTTTAGCCCCTGTCTATGCCAGTGCTCGGCAGGCGGCCCTGTTGGGGGGTGGGCTGCTGCTGGGCTTTTTGGCCGCCGGGATCCTCCTCAGCGAAGCCCTCTCTCGTCCGCTGCGCCGCCTTACCCAAATAGCGGAGCAATTTGTGCACACTGAGATCCTGGCCTGGCCCCCTGTGGATCCCGGCCCTATCCAAGAGGTGCAGACCCTGGCCAAGGCTTGGCAGCAGGCGGCCACCAACCAACAAGCTTTGCTGGATCGCCTCTGGCAACAGCAGCAGCAGTACCGCGCTGTGGTGGAGCAGCAGACGGAGCTGATCTGCCGCTTTCAGCCCGATGGGAGAATTACCTACGGCAACCCTGCGCTCTTGCGCTTTTTTGGCTGTTCCCCAGAAGAAGTGTTGGGCCGACCTTGGCGGGATCTGCTCCCGGAAGAAGAGCAAGCCGCGGTGCTGCAGTCCCTTGCGGCTCTGACGCCTGAGCACCCTTACCACCGCAGCGAGCGGGAGTACCCCGGCGAAGATGGCCAATCCCGCTGGGTGAGCTGGGTGGATCAGGGCATTTTCGACAGCCAGGGCCAACTGGTGGAGATCCTGTCGGTGGGGCGGGAGATCACCGAGCAAAAGCGGATCCAACAGCAGCTAGAAGCCCTCAACCGGGAGCTGGAAGCCCAGGTGGCGCTGCGCACCGCCAAGCTGCAGCAGTCTTTGCGCTTTGAGGCGGTGCTGCGCTCCCTCAGCGGCCAGATGGTGGCCGGCCTCAAGGAGGGGGAGATCCTGGAAGAGGTGGTCAAGAGCCTGGCCGAGGCCCTCAACCTAACCGGCTGTCATATTTTCTTGACTGGCGCCGATGGATCCTCTTGGATCCCGGCTTGCTCGTTTCCGGAGAAGGCGGATCCCGCCTGCCTCAACGATCCCGAGCTGAGGCACCTGCTGCACTCCCATGCGTTTCTTGACCAGCCCTGGGAAGTCCACTGCTGTTGTCAAAAGGAGCGAGGGGGGCACTGGGTACAGCTTTTGGCTTGCTCCCTTTGGGACAAGCAAGAGCGGCTGGGGCTGCTGCTGTTGGAGCGGCAGCAGGAGTTTTCCGAAGCGGAGAGACAACTGGCCTATCAGGTGGCCAACCTGTCTGCTCTGGCTCTGCGGCAGGCCCGTCTGTATGAGGCGGCCCAGGCCCAGGTGAAGGAATTGGAGCGGCTCAACCTGCTCAAGGACGATTTCTTGAGCACCGTCTCCCACGAGCTGCGCACCCCCATGACCAATGTGCGCATGGCCCTACAAATGTTGCAAATAGCCCGCGATAACCCCGAGAAGCAGCAGCACTATTTCGCCATCGCCCTCAAGGAATGCAACCGACAAATTGATCTCATCAACGACCTGCTGGACATGCAGCGGCTGGCAGCCGAGAAGTATCTGCTCCAACCCGAAGAGATCTTTCTGCCGCGCTATTTGCGGGATCTGGTGGCGGCAGTTCAGCCCCTGGCCCAGGCCAAAAACCAAAGTTTGCAACTGCATCTAGAAGAGGGGATCCCACCCCTTGAGGCGGATCCCACGGCCCTGGGCCGCATCTTGCGCGAGCTGCTGCACAACGCCGTCAAATACACCGCCCCCGCGGGATCCATCCACCTGCAGGTGGCCTGGGAAGGAGAAGGGATCCTCTTTGTCTGCAGCAACAGCAGCGAGATCCCGGAGTCGGAGCTGCCCCGCATCTTTGAGAAGTTCTACCGCATCCCGCAGTCGGATCGCTGGAAGCACGGCGGCACCGGCCTGGGGCTGGCCCTGGTCAAGCAACTGGTGGAGCACATGGGGGGCCAGATCTCCGTCAGCAGCCCGGAAGGATGGACGCATTTTCGCGTTTGGCTGCCCCAAGCCAGAACAGCAAGCATCTCACCTGCAGAAACAGAGAAGCGAAAGCTCCCCTCTCCCTGAGGGAGAGGGGCTGGGGGTGAGGGCTGGGAGAGGGGCTGGGGGTGAGGGGCCACCTATCCCGGCAAAACCTGTTGCTGCCAGAGGGCTTCCAGTTGCACCGTGTATTCGGGGTGGACGATGGGCACAGCGCCGGCGATGGCCTCGCGAATGGGGATCCCGGCGGCAGCTTCTAGCTGGGCAAAGTTGGTCTGCAGCTCGGCAGACAGACGACGGATATCGATCAGGGGCAGATCCCCCCACACATCCGGCTTGAACTTTTCCAGTTGTCCTTCCGGGCTGGCCAAGAGCTCCGCCAAAACCATTGCCCCCCAAGGGTTGGCCGCGTTGATGGGAATGGCCGTGAACGAGGGATCGATCAAGCTGGTGCCGGGGATTCCATAGGGGGTGGTGCTGGGGGGAAACTGGCCGTTGCCCTTGCGCAAGATCACCTGGTCGATAAAGGTGGGGATCAGCCACACCTCGCCGTTGGCAAATAGTTCCGCCAGGCGGGCAAAGGTGGGTGGATAGGTTTGCCCTCGCCGCCACAACAAGGGATCCAGCTTTTTCAGGTAGTCCACCAGAGCGCGGGATTGTTGCGCCCAGAGCTCGGCATTGAACTCCGGCCCGCTGTATTGGGCATGGCCTCCTGTCACACCGTAGAAGGCGCTCAACAGAAAGCGGCTACCGTGAAAATCCGGCGGGGCCACGTAGGCGAACCGGCCTGGATTGGCCTCGGCCCAGGCCAACAATTCGGCATAGCTCCGGGGCGGATTGGGCACCCGTTCGGCATTGTAGGCCATCAGGAAATAGTTGCCGGTGTAGGGGGCAGAATAGCCTTCGGTGGGCAGGCCAAAATCCGTTGCGATATCGGCAGGGTTGTAGAACTGCAGGCTGGGCAGTTTCTGGGCAAAGGGGCCGTAGAGCAAGTTCCCCTGCTTGAGGGTGCGGAAATTGTTGCCGTTGATCCAAATCAGATCAAGGCTGCCGCCGCTGCGCAACCCGGCCTGCACCTCTCCAATCACTTTGTTGACCGCTTCCACGGTATCCGTGAGCGGGATCCGGTTCAAACGAATGTCATGGCGCTCTTGCAACTGCCGCTTGACCCAGCCATCCACAAAACCGTTGATGGCCTCGCTGCCGCTCCACATGGCCCAATTCACCTGGCTGCCCCGCGCCCGCTCCAGGATATCTGCCCAGCTCAGGGATCCCAACTCCACTGGGTTCTCGCCGGTGTTTTGCGCCAGAGGAGAGCTTTGCCCAACCAGCCAAGCCCCTAGGGATCCCAGGCCCGCCAACACCTGCCGCCGCTTCCAGAAAACGCCTTTGGGTTGCATGGCCTCACCTCTGTCTAGGTTCCAGATTCAACTTAACTCCCCTCTCCCCCCTGGGTGGTTGAGAGATCTCCGAG
>NZ_JANSJJ010000014.1:0-72108 GCF_047502715.1 Synechococcus sp. H55.10 | reverse complement strand
CCACCCCAAAGGGAGTGCTCCCTCACCCCCGCCCCCTCTCCCAGAGGGAGTACTCCCTCACCCCCGGCCCCTCTCCCAGAGGGAGAGGGGAGTTAGGGATAGGGCTCCGCGCGGCCAGCGCGTTCGTGACAGCGTTACGTGGCAATAACGTTTCATTGCTATTTGATGATGACTAAGTAAGCAGAACTTTGCGGCTTGGCTATAGGGAACTGTCTAGGGGCGCATTGACAACCCCTCTACGAGCCTGTCCATGGGCTGCGTAAGGATCCCCCGACTTAAGTGGTGGGAGTGGCAACGAAGAGTCCCGCCGAAGCAGCTAAGCAGTCTGTTGTCCGCCTACAATGGCCCGGCAGCGAATGTAGGGACCGCCTGCATCCACCTTGGCCGGCTGCCCCTTGCCGCAATGGCCAGATCCCAGGTCCCAGAGAAAATCCCGCGAGACGGCATCCACCGATTGCAACACTTCAAAGGCATTGCCCGTGATGGTGACCCCTCGCAGCAGCTCCGCCAGCTTGCCGTTGCGAATGCGGTAGGCCCGCTCCACGCCAAACATAAACTCGCCGGTGGAGTCGGCTTGCCCGTTTCTGGCCCCATCCAGGAAGTAGCCGTCGGGAGTGCTGGCGATGATCTCCTCCAAAGTCTGGGATCCCGGCTCGAGGTAGGTGTTGCGCATGCGGATGAGGGGCTCATCGGCATATTCCCAGGCGCGGGCGTTGCCGGTAGGCTCGACGCCGAAGTGGGCAGCCGTTTCGCGGTTGTGCAGGTAGCTCACCAAAATGCCGTTTTGGATGATGGTGGTGGTTTGGGTGGGAACGCCTTCGTCGTCCACCGGCAGCGTCCCCCCTGCCCCCGGCATAAATTCGGAGCGGCCTGAATCCTTGAGCGTAACCAGTTCGCTGGCCACCCGCTGGCCCAGCTTGCCGGCAGCCACCGAGCCGGCCAAGACAAAATCCGCCTCGACGGTGTGGCCAATGGCCTCGTGCACCAGCAGACCCACGATGGAAGGAGACAAAATGACCGTGGCCCATCCTCCCTCGGCGTAGCCTGCGGAGAGGAGATCGACCGCAGTAGCAGCCGCCTTTTCCGCCATCTGCAAGGGATCCGAGCGGAACAGACAGTCCCACCCCCCCGTTACCCCGATGGACTCGGCGCCGCTGCTCAGTTGGCCATCGGCCTCGGCCACCGCTTGTACCCGCAATTCGGGGCGCACCAGGCGAAAGGCCACATCCGCCCCATCGGTGGTGACAATGGCTTTTTCCTCGTAGATCTCGTTGTAGGTGCAACTGGCGGAGCTAATACGAGCGGAAGACTTCTGGGCTTGGGCTTCCGTTTCCAAAACCAACTGGATCTTCGCCTCCAGAGGCTTGTTGAGCACCTCTCCCACGCCGGGCTCGCAAAACTCCCCTTGGGCCAACCGCACGCTGGGCAAAGCCTGCAACTTGTGTTTGCGGTAGTCGGCGCTGGCGCGGGCAGCCTGCTGCGCCTCGGCAATGGCCTCTCGAATGGCAGCCGGCGAGGGATCCCCGGTGGCGGCAAAGCCCCAGGTGCCGGCCTCTAGCACCCGCACCCCCACGCCGGAACGGCGGCGAACCGCGGTGCGCTCAAGGCGGCCTTTCTCGGCGGTGACACTGCGAAACACCTTGCTGTGGTAGCGCAGTTCCACAAAGCCAGAGCAATCTCGAAGGATGTCGCGCAGAAGGTCTCGCATGGCAACAGGGGGATAGATGCGGTGCTCAATTCAGCATAGCCTCATTGTGGGCTTAATCGGGGTCGAACCTTGGCCTGACGGGAAGGGATCCCAAAGGAGAGGATGGAGAACGACGCACAATGAGAAAAGCCAAGGAGCCGACCGTTGCAGGTGAAAAGATATGGGGTGAGTTTCAGCGACAAGTGGGTGGCTGCAAGCCGGCAGAACCAAAGCTGTCTCTGGCTGGGCTTGGATCCCAATCCAGAGCTGTTACCTGCCCACCTCAGGCCAAAGGGAGAGCCCGATTCCAACCTGGTTGCCTCTGCAACACCGCAAATGATGGCCGCCTTGCTGGACTGGCTGGGCTGGGTGATCGAGCAGACGCAGGATCACGTGTGCGCCTACAAGCCGACGCTGGGGTTTTATTTGGCCCTGGGATCTGGCGGCCTGGAGTTGCTGGAAGCGGTGCTGCGCCGAGTGCCCACAGGGATCCCGGTCATTCTCGATGCCAAGTACGCCGATTTGAACAGCGCCTCTGTTCTGGCTCGGCAGGCTTTTGAAGTTTGGAATGTGGATGCCCTCACCCTCAATCCTTATGCAGGCCAGGATCTGGTGGCTCCGTTTTTGCTCTATCCTCACAAAGCTGTGTTTCTGCTCTGCCGTACCAGCAATCCGGGGGCCAACGCCATCCAGGACTACCCTGCCGAAGCCATCGCCGGGCAGCAGGAAGGAATAGAGAGCGTGGAACCCCTCCACCTGAATCTGGTGAAACAGTGCCGCCATTGGGGCACACCCGAACAGGTAGCGCTGGAAGTGGGATCCGCGCATCCCTCAGTGATGGGTCGCATCCGCGCCGCTGCTCCCGAACGGCTGATCTTGGCCCGCAGCCTCTGGGGAGAGGGCGTGGACTGGCAGGCTTGTCTGCAGGCGGGGTTGAACGCCCATGGAGAGGGCCTGTTGCTGCCGGTACCCCAGGACTGGTTGGCTCGCCAGGATTTGAAAGAGGCTGTAAGCCAGTTGCGAGAAACCGTGGAAACAGCTCGCTCTCAGAAGGGACAGTCGGGATCTGGGTCGGCTTGCACCTTGTGGGTGCCGGATGTCTGTCTGTTGCAGCCCAATCCTCATACGGATTTGATCCTAGAGCTGTACGACATCGGCTGTATTCTATTTGGAGATTATGTCCAGGCTTCTGGGCAAACTTTGCCCTATTACATTGATCTGCGTACCATTATTTCCAAGCCGCAAATCTTCCATCGCGTTCTCAAGGCTTACGCAGAGATTTTAGAAACCCTTTCCTTCGAGCGGATTGCCGGGATCCCCTATGGATCTCTGCCGACGGCAACCGGATTATCCTTGCGCTTAAATAAGCCGATGATCTATCCCCGCAAAGAGGTAAAAGCCCACGGAACTCGCCGGCAAATCGAGGGATCCTACCAACCGGGGGAAACGGTGGTTGTAGTGGATGACGTTTTGATTACAGGGCGCAGCGCCATGGAAGGAGCCGAGAAACTGCGCTCGGCAGGGCTAAAGGTGGAAGACATTGTGGTGCTGATCGATCACGAGCAGGGGGCGCGAGAGCGTTTGCAAGAGCAGGGGTACCGCGGCCATGCCGTTCTCACCCTCTCGGAAATCAAAACCACTCTTTTCCGCGCCGGCCGCATTGACGAAGCCCAGTTTAATCATCTCTCCCAGCTCTCACCCCCAGCCCCTCTCCCTGAGGGAGAGGGGAGTTAGAGCGGCGCGAAAGCTACAACGACATGGTTCGGTTACGGAAAGCCGGTAGGGCTGCCATGCCGACCCCAAACCCGATGGCCAGACGCAGCTAGAGAACCAAGTTAACCAGCTTTTTCGGCACCACCACCACTTTTTTGGGCGTCGCCCCTTCCAGATACTTTTGCGCCGCCTCAGACTGAAGGGCCAAGCGTTCCTGCTCCTCTGGCGTCACGTCCGCCGGTGCCTCAAATGAGCCGCGCAATTTGCCGTTCACCTGAATCACAATGGTTACCGTGTCGGCCACCAGAGCCGCCGGATCATGGCTGGGCCAAGATTGACGATGGACTGAGTCCGGGCCGCCCAGCGCCTGCCACAACTCCTCGGCAATGTGGGGGGCAAAGGGGGCCAAGAGCAACACCAGGGTGCGCATCCCCTCCGCATAGACCGGCGAATCCGGGATCCCGGCCTCGGCCAGGGCATTGCTCAGCTTCATCAGCTCGGCGATGGCGGTGTTGAGCTGGTATTCCTCCAGATCCTCACTGACTGCCTGGATGGCCGTGTGGACGGCGCGGCGCAGATCTTTTTCGGCCTTGGTCAGGGATCCCGCCTCGACCTGGGCCTGCAGCAGCTCGGCGGCTTTGCCCCGCAAGGACTCCGTCCCGCTATCGCGAACGACAAACTCGTACACCTGCCGCCAGACGCGGTTGAGAAAGCGAAACTGGCCTTCCACATCGGCGTCGTCCCACTCCAGATCTTTCTCGGGGGGCGCCTTGAAGAGGATAAACATGCGGGCTGTGTCCGCTCCGTAGTGGGCCAGCACTTCCTCCGGATCCACGCCGTTGCCTTTGGATTTGGACATGGTGGCGTAGATAACTTGCAGGGGCTCGCCGGTCTCTGGATCTGTGGGGTTGTTGGGATCCTTGACCAGAGCCGCCGGGATCCAGCGATCCTTGCCGGACTTGTTGGGGTTGTAGTAGGTGCGCCCCTGCACCATCCCCTGGGTGAGCAGACGCAAGAACGGCTCGTCAAAATTCAGCAGCCCCTGATCTCGCAGCACCTTGGTGAAAAAGCGGGAATAGAGCAGGTGCAAGATGGCGTGCTCGATACCGCCCACGTACTGATCTACCGGCAGCCAGGCGTTGACCAGGTCTCTGCGGAAGATCTCGCGGTCGTTGCGGGGATCGCTGAAGCGCAGGAAATACCAGGACGAGCAGATGAAGGTGTCCATGGTGTCGGTCTCGCGGCGGGCATCGGCGCCACAGGTGGGGCATTTTACCTTCACCCAGTCCTCCAAGTGGGCCAAGGGAGAGCCACCTCGTCCGCTCAGCTCCACATCCTCCGGCAACAGCACCGGCAGATCCTCCTCCGGCACCGGCACAATCCCGCAGTGGGGGCAATGAATTACGGGGATGGGGCAGCCCCAGTAGCGCTGCCGCGAGATGAGCCAATCCCGCAGGCGGTAGTTCACCTGCCGTTCCCCCAAGCCCTGACTCTCTAACCAGGCGATGGCTCTTTCTACGCTCTGCCCTGGGCCTTTGCCCACCGGGATCCCGTCCAAGGGGCCGGAGTTGATCATCACCCCTTCCCCTGTCCAGGCCGACTGCAGATCTGCAGCCGTCTCCCCTGCCTCGCCGGGCGGCTGCACCACCTGCTTGATGGGCAGGCCAAACTTGCGGGCAAACTCGAAGTCCCGCTGGTCGTGGGCGGGCACGGCCATGATGGCCCCCGTACCGTAGCCCATCAGCACATAGTCGGCAATCCAGATGGGGATCCGCTCTTGGTTGACGGGGTTGATGGCGTAGGATCCCGTCCAGACGCCCGTTTTTTCCCGGTCTTCGGCGCTGCGCTCGATCTCGCTGCGGGCGGCAGCCTCGGCCTGGTAAGCCTTGACGACGGGCTGTTGCTCAGGGGTGGTGAGCTTGTCCACCAAGGGGTGCTCCGGCGACATGACCATGAAGGTGGCCCCCCAGAGGGTATCGGGCCGCGTGGTGAACACCGGCAGCTCCTCCCCTGTCTCCGCTTTGAAGACAACCCTAGCCCCCACCGACCGGCCGATCCAGTTCTCCTGCATAATGCGCACCCGCTCCGGCCAGCCGGAGAGCTGTTCTAGGTCGGCCAGCAGTTGGTCAGCATAGGCGGTGATTTTGAAAAACCACTGCTTGAGCAGGCGCTTTTCCACCAGAGCGCCGGATCGCCAGGAGCGCCCCTCCGCATCCACCTGCTCGTTGGCCAGCACCGTCTGATCCACGGGATCCCAGTTCACCGCCGCCTCTTTTTGGTAGGCCAGGCCCGCCTTCAAAAATTGCAGGAAGATCCACTGCGTCCATTTGTAGTAGTCTGGCGAACAACTGGCTATCTCCCGCTCCCAGTCGTAGGAAAGCCCCAGCCGTTGCAGTTGATCCCGCATCTGGGCGATGTTCTGGTAGGTCCACTTGGCCGGCGGGATCCCCCGGTCGATGGCGGCATTCTCCGCCGGCAGACCAAAGGCATCCCAGCCCATCGGGTGCAGCACCGCGTACCCTTGCATGCGCTTGTGGCGGGCAATCACATCGGTGATGGTGTAGTTGCGGACATGCCCCATGTGCAGGTTGCCGCTGGGGTAGGGGAACATCGACAAAGCATAAAACTTGCGGATCCCGTCCTTCAACTCTGGGGTGCGATCCAGCCCCATTTCACGCCAGTGGGCCTGCCACTTGCTCTCGATGGCCCGGGGATTGTAGCGCGCGTCCACGGTTTGATGCTCCTGGGGAAAAAGCGCTCACCCTTTACATGCTACGCAAGTTTTAAAATCAGTAGGTTTCTTCGTGCCACCTATCTGCTTTCTTCAGCTCCTTCTGGAACTTGCTCCAATCCTGACCGGCTTGTTCGGCCAAGGGCCCCATGACGTTGTTGATCCCGTCTTCCATCCCCTTGAGGCCGCAGATGTAGGTGTAGGTGTTGGGCTTTTGCAGCATCTCCCACAGCTCAGCGCCGTACTCCGCCATGCGGTTTTGCACGTACATCTTTTTGCCGTCGGGGGTTTGCTGTTCGCGGCTGATGGCGTAATCGACGCGGAAGCGATCCCCGTACTGGGCTTTCCAGGCCTCTAGATCCCCGTGGTAGAGCAAGGTGGAAGTGGTAGGTACCCCAAAAAACAGCCAGATCCTGCCCTGATAGTTGGGATCCTCCTCAAACAGATGCTTGATGAAGGCGCGAAAAGGGGCGATGCCGGTGCCGGTGGCGATCAAAATCAGGTTGGCGTTCTCATCTTCGGGCAGTAGGAAGGTTTTCCCCGAGGGCCCGGTGATCATCACCTCGTCGCCGGGTTTGAGATCGGTGAGGAAGCCGGAGCAGACCCCCACCCCCGGCTGGCCCGTCTCTTTATCCACGTATTCGGCCCGCTTCACGCTCAACGAAACGGTGCGCCCCTCGCCATCATCGCCGTAGCGGGTGGACGCAATGGAGTAGAGGCGGGGCTTGTGGGGCTTGCCTTTGGCATCTTCGCCAGGGGGGATAATGCCAACGCTTTGCCCTTCTAGGTAGCGGTAGTTGGGATCCGGCAAGCTGAGCACGATGTGCTTGGTCAGCCCGGGCGCCCCCTCGCCGACAATGGAGTAGGTCTCCACACATTGTCCGATCAGAGGCGCGTTGGGACGATACAGATTGACGACAACCTCTCGCTTTTCTGCGCTGGCAACCATAACTGCGATCTGCTCCTGGCACTGGAGAGAAAATGGATAGCAAACACCATAGCAGCCCGGCTGGCCAAATGGAACTTGCCAGCAGAGAAGCCGGCAGCCCTTTCGAGCTGATGCCGAGAGCGACACCCCCAAAAAACTGCTCCCAGCCGAGCTCAGCGGCCAAGAATATGCATTTTTTGTTAAATTGTTCCTTAAGGTGCTGATATCTCTGGCCTGCAAGCGGGTTGTGAGGTAGTGGCTCTGTTGTGGTATCATGCAGAGCCGTAACAGTTGGTAACTTTCCTAGCAGCTTTTTCTCAGTTTTGCCCTGCCCGTCCCCAAGGAGTTCCCATGGCAAGCAGTCCTGATCGTATTGTGATGATTGGTGTCGCCGGAGATTCTGGCTGTGGCAAATCCACGTTTTTACGTCGGCTGGGGGATCTGTTTGGCCGGGATCTGATCACCACCATTTGTCTGGACGACTATCACTCCTTGGATCGCTACCAGCGCAAAGAGAAGGGCATCACGGCACTGGATCCCCGCGCCAACAACTTCGACCTGATGTACGAGCAGGCCAAGGCGCTCAAGAATGGCCAAAGCGTGATGAAGCCGATTTACAACCACGAGACCGGCCTCATCGACCCGCCGGAGCGGGTGGATCCCAACCGCATCATCGTCCTGGAAGGGCTGCATCCCATGTACGACGAGCGGGTGCGCGAGCTGCTGGACTTCAAGGTGTACTTGGATTTGGCGCCGGAGATCAAGATTGCCTGGAAGGTGAAGCGGGACATGGCCGAGCGGGGCCACACTTACGAAGATGTGTTGCGCTCGATCGAGGCTCGCCGTCCCGATTTTGAGGCTTATGTCGATGTGCAGAAGCAGTATGCCGATGCCGTCATCGAGGTTCTGCCCACCCAGTTGCTGCCAGAGCTGGATCCGGAGCACAAGGTGTTGCGGGTACGGCTGATTCAGCGGGAAGGGGTCAAGTATTTCAACCCTGTTTACCTCTTCGATGAAGGCTCCACCATCGATTGGATCCCTTGCGGCAAAAAGCTGACCTGTTCCTATCCGGGCATCCGCCTCCACTACGGCCCTTCCACCTACTTCGATCACCCGGTTTCGATTTTGGAGATCGACGGCACCTTTGAAAAACTGGAGGAAGTCGTCTACATCGAGAACCACTTGAGCAACCTGTCCACCCGCTACTACGGCGAGCTGACGGAACTGTTGCGCAAGCACCCAGAATATCCGGGATCCCGCAATGGCTCTGGCCTGATTCAAGTTATCGTGGGCCTGAAGCTGCGCGCCCTTTACGAGCAAATCCAGGCCGAAGCCAAAGAGTTGGCGGTGGCTTCCTAACCTTTGCCCGCCCAAGCGGCTCAAGAGGGATTGCCGGTAGAGTGTTGCTGCAGGTAGGCTGACCCGGTGGGAGTCAGCGTCAAGGTTTGGGTCTATGCAGGGATTCCAGTTGGAGATCTTTCCAGAGGGATCCGTCCTCATTCAGCGGGCCATCGAGGTTTGGCAAAGCCGGGCAGCGGCTGCCATCCGGGAGCGGGGACGTTTTACCGTGGCCCTGGCGGGGGGAAGCACCCCCAAGCAGTTGTATGCTGCTCTCGCCCAAACCCAAGGGATCCCTTGGCAACAAACCTGGCTGTTCTGGGGAGATGAGCGCTACGTCCCCCCGGAGCATCCCGAGAGCAACTACCGCATGGTGCAAGAAACCCTGCTGAAGTGGATCGGGATCCCGGCCGATCAGGTGTTTCCCATGCCCACCCAAGCGGGGGATCCGCTTCGCGATGCTGCCGACTATGAGGCGACCCTGCGGCGGCTTTTCGGCGCGGAGTGCCCTTCTCTCGACCTGATCTGGCTGGGGGTAGGGGAGGACGGCCACACAGCCTCTTTATTTCCCGACACCGCCGCCCTGCAGGTGCAACACCGCTGGGTAACAGTGGGGCAGAAAGGGCCGGAGCCGCGTCTAACCTTGACCTACCCTGTCCTCAATCGGGCAGCCCAGGTGGTGTTCTTGGTAACCGGAGCGAACAAAGCTGCCATTGTGAAAGAGGCGCTGACCACCGAGGCCCACCTACCCTGCCAGCGCGTCAACCCCAACGGACGGCTGCTCTGGTTGCTGGATGCGGCGGCGGCAGCTCAACTGCCCCTGCCAGCCGTCGCGCTGCTCAGGTGACGTACCCCCGCCCTCATGCTGATGCATAGAGGGCAAGCTGCTCGTTTCAACAGGGAGCGATTGTGGGAACCCCACCGCGTCCAGATTCCGGCAACGCCGTTTTGTGCAACCACCTCGGTTCCAGCACAGAAACTCCCGGCCCTTGCTGCCGCGGCCGTCCTGCCGACAGAGGGCGGGTTGGCTAAACGCGATTAAGCCACTCCTCAAGCGCTTCCCTCACCCCCAGCCCCTCACCCCCGGCCCCTCTCCCAGAGGGAGAGGGGAGTTGAAAACCGGCGGGGCAGGGATCCCTCAGGGGGTGCCGGGCAAATTCTTCAGTACTGGGATGACCAGCTCTTGGACGGGCAGGGCCACAGGCTGAGCGGAGTCGCTGCTCAGAGAACTGGATGGCACCGCAGGGGAAGAGCTTGGGAGCTCGCCAATGGGCCGCAGTTGCCAGCGGATGATCTGATCGCCGCGGTAAAAAGTAACCAGCAACTGATCCCCCTGCGACTGGATTTGCCAAGTGCCATCGCCGCTATTGACCGAAATATGGCCGCCGGAAAACGGTGCATCCAAAACCGGCCCCGATTGGGTCCAGATACGTCCTCCACCCGTTTCCAAGACCAATTGCACCGTTGCCCCCTGCCCCTGGCCACTCAAAATTTGGCCGGTTCCGCTCCAAACCCGGGTTTCTGTCTGGGCCACAGCGGGCTGCCCAAGCTGCAAAACCACGAGCAACAGCCCTGCCCAGCTCCGGTGGCTTCGCCGTCCCCCTCTCCCATCAGAGAGGAAGAAAGAAGAGCGAGAGAAAAAAGCCATTGCACCCACGTTGATACCAAACGTCGCGATAAGTCTAAAACAGACAAAAAATGAAGCAGTCCTTTACACAGTCTTTTTCGCAGTCTGCCGGCAGCACTCAGGATCCCTCCTTTGGCTCTGAGCTGAGCCTGCTGCCAGCATCCTCTCTCGGCTTGATCCCAATCTAGCAACCCCCCTCCCCCCAGACAGGATGTAACCTGAGGCTCTGGCTGCGGGGATCCCCAGCAACTGTTTCGCCAATGCGCAGAGGTGGGTCTGCAGGTATTTTCTAGGCGATCCTTCCCACTATTTATTACTACTGAAGCTTGAGAGACTATTTGAGAGCAAGGAAACGCTCCAGAGCTGCCACCATCGCCGGTGGCCAACGGCGGACAGATCTCACCCATTCCAGGTCGGCGTAGCGGGGATCCAGCCCTTGCACGGCTACCCAGTGACTTTCGGCTTCTCCCTGGCGACCCTGCACCCAGAGAATGGCACTGAGAGCGGCCCGCATATCTGGGAACCTCGGGTACTTGCGCACCAAAGCCCGCATCAAGCGCAGCGCAGCCTCTGTTTCGCCCATCTGGTAGAGGCTGAGGGCATAGTTGGCCTGGGCAAAAGCGTAATCGGGAGCCAGCTCCGTGGCGCGGCGGTAGTCGGCCAAAGCCTGCTGCCAGTTGCCCAGCCCCGCTTCAGCATTGCCGCGGTTGTTGTAGGCCGCCGCATCGTTGGGATCCAACTGCAACACCCGTTCGTAATCCGCAATCGCCTCCTGCCACCGCCCCAATCCCTCCAAAGCAGCCCCTCGATTCAGATAGGGATCCGGCGCCTCAGGAGCCAAACGAATGGCCTCAGCGTAGTCCTCCAGAGCTGCCTGGAATTGGTGCTGGCCAACACGAGCATTGCCCCGATTGCTCCACAAGGCCGGATTGTGCGGCTGGATCTGCAACAGTTGAGTCCACAAGGCTTCCGCCTGGGCAAGATCCCCCCGCCCGGTAGCAGCAAAAGCCTCCTCAAACAGCCGATCGATCTCGGGATCTATCTTGGCGTTTGCCGCCGTAACTGGGGGCCAGATAGGGATCCCTAGCCAAAGCAGCAACCCCAGCAAGAGGGCAGAGAGTAGGTTGGGTACAGGAACGAACTTCATGGCTTCAACAGTTCCCTTGGGTGGGGCGTCCCAAGCCGTCACCGCAAGGGGTCTGACATCAACGCGCCCTGGAGGACTCGAACCCCCGACATCCGGTTTTGGAGACCGACGTTCTACCAACTGAACTAAGGACGCATTGGCAGGGACACACCCGCTTACTCAGTGTAGCAGGTACAACCCAAACCTCAGAGGGGCTGTTCCCGATTATCCATATTCTCTGTCTTGGCCTTGATGCGAGTGGCTTTGCCCACCCGATCCCGCAAGTAGAACAGCTTGGCCCGGCGCACTTTACCCCGCCGCAGCACCTGGATCGACTCAATGCGCGGGGAATGAATGAGAAAAACTCGCTCCACGCCGATCCCCTGGAAAACCTTGCGTACCGTAATGGTGCGGTTGATGCCGGAGTGGCGCATGGCAATGACCGTGCCCTCAAAAGCCTGCACCCGCTCCTTGCCCCCCTCTTGAATGCGAACTCCCACCCGTACCTGATCGCCAACCCGGATCTCAGGCAGATCCCTTTTCAGGTGCGCCGCCTCGATGGAGCGGATGATCTCTTCAGCGTTGATGCGAACGTTCATGGCCTTCCCGCGCTACCGGCAGCTAACTATGGTAGCAATCGTTCCTGTTTTCTGTACAGAGCTGGCCGAGGGATGCGGGAAACCGTGTTTACGCCCCCCGCCTTTTTCCAATAGTCTAGACAAAGACAAAGCTTTTTTAAGAATGGGAGATTTTCTGTGATCCTGCACACGGACAAGACTGAGACGGGATCCCTGTCTTCTCCCAAGCCTGTAGATCAGCCCCTGCCACAGAGCAGCCGCAAGCGATTTCCCTTTGGCTGGATGCTTTTGGGCCTGCTGTTGGCTGGCTTAGGGGGCAGCGGTCTCCTGATCCAGCGTCAGCTTCAGCAGCAGCGGGCAGAACGGCTGGAACGATTAACGGTACCGGTTCAGGTGGTGGATCTCACCCAACGTCTGCGGGTAAGCGGCCAGGTGCAGCCGATCCGACAGGTGAATGTTAGCCCCCGCGAGTCGGGTCGCCTGGCAGAACTGTTGGTGGATCAGGGGGATGAAGTGGTGGCAGGGCAGTTGTTGGCCCGGATGGACTACGGGGATCTGGCCAGCGGCATTCGGCAAGCGCAGGCCCGCATCCAAGAGCTGCAAGCCCGTCTAGCGGAGCAACAGGCCGGCGAGCGCCCCCCAGTGATCGCGGCGGCCCAGGCTAGGGTGGATGCAGCCCGGTCGCAGGTGGGTCTGGCCCAAAAAGAGCTGGAGCGCATTCAGGCCCTGGCACAGGCGGGGGCAGTAGCCCGCAGCGAGCTGGATCAACGTCTGGCCCGCCTGGAACAGGCGCAGGCGGATTTGCGGGCGGCCCAACAGGAGCTGCAGCGATTGCAACTGGGGAGCCGCCCGGAAACCCTGCAGCAAATTCAAGCTCAGATTGCTCAGGCGCAAGCCGAGCTGGCCCAACGGCAATCCCGGCTGGCCGAGGCCGAAGTCCGTGCCCCCTTTTCCGGTGTGGTGGTGCAGCGCTTTGCCGAAGTGGGATCCTTTGTAGCCCCGACAACCGCCGCTTCCGATGCCACTGCCGCTTCTTCCAGCTCGATTTTGGCGCTGGCCCAGGGAATTGAGGTGCGAGCAGAAGTGCCGGAAGCCCAAATTGCCCAAGTGCGGCTGGGCCAGCCGGTGGAGATCCGGTCTCTGGCCTATCCCGACCGCGTGGTACAGGGTCGGGTGAAGCGAATTGCCCCCGCTACGGTGGTGGTGCGGGAGGTAACGGTCTTTCGGGTCTTCGTCGAGCCGGAGCCCGGAGCCGACTTTTTGCGCACCGGCATGAATGTTTCGGTGGATTTCATCGGGGATCCCCAGCCGCAGGCTTTGACGGTGCCCTCGGTGGCCATCCTGCGCGAGGAAGGCCAGGAAGGCGTGATCCTACTGGATCCGCGAACCCGGCGACCTGTCTATCGCCGCGTG
Source organism: Synechococcus sp. H55.10 (assembly GCF_047502715.1). NCBI lineage: Bacteria > Bacillati > Cyanobacteriota > Cyanophyceae > Synechococcales > Synechococcaceae > Synechococcus > Synechococcus sp. H55.10. The sequence continues at coordinate 58,967 of NZ_JANSJJ010000014.1, read as the reverse complement.
GAAACGGGCATCACCCAGGGTGGCGTTACCCAGATCCGCTCCGGTCTGCAGGCAGGGGATCGAGTCTTTACGGCCCTGCCGCCAGGAGTGAGCATAGGAACCCTGATCAAGGAAGTGGAGCAACAGCCATGAGCCTGGCAACTGCGGCCAAAATGGCCTGGCAAATGGTGCGACGGCATCGCTTGCGCACCGGGCTGAGCATGCTGGGGATCCTCATCGGCAACGCCGCCGTGGTGGCCATTGCCGGGTTTGGCCATGCTGCCCAGGAGCTGGCAGTGGATCAGTTTCGCTCTTTGGGCACCAATTTGCTCATTGTCTTTTCTTCCAGCTTGGGCCTGGCGGATGCGAGCAACACCCGCCCCATTACCCTCGAAGATCTGCGGGCGATTGTTGCGGAAGTGCCTGCCGTATCGGCAGCCGTCCCCAGCCTTGGAACCAACGTGCGGGCCGTGCGGGGCGGGGTGGATCGCCGCTATGAAGCCACCGGCACCTGGCCGGAGTATTTGTCGGTGCTCAATTTGGAGATCGAGCAGGGCCGCTTCCTCTTGCCGGCGGATATCGAGGAACAGCGACCGGTGGTGGTGCTGGGGAGCGAGGCCGCTGGCCAGTTGTTCGGCCTGGATCCTGCTGCTGCCATCGGGGAGACCGTCCTGTTGAACAACTTGCCCTTCGAGGTCATCGGCACCTTGCGCTCCAAGCCGACGGTGTTTGGCAACAGCGATGCCGGGCTGTTTTTGCCGGTGGATGTGGTGGCCAACCGCTTTGTCGGGCGGCGATCCCCTTATGGCCTGGAGCTGACAGCCATTTTTGTCTCCGCCCGCTCCGAAGCCGATCTGCCGGCTGCCGAGTTCCAGATCCGCAACCTGCTGCGGCAGCGGCACCAACTGGTGGGAGAAGACGACTTCATCATCCGCAACCAGAAGGTGCTCCTGGATGGCTCGGCCAGGATTTTGACGTTGCTGCGGGTGCTGCTGACGGGTACGGCGGCTCTCTCCCTGCTGGTGGGCGGGGTGGGGATCATGAATGTGATGCTGATCTCGGTGGCAGAACGCACCCCGGAGATCGGGCTGCGCAAGGCGATCGGAGCCGATAGCCGGCAGATCTTACAACAGTTTGCCGCCGAGGCGATCTTCATTGCCGTGACCGGGGGGGTGCTCGGGATCCTCTTCAGCAGCGGGGTTTTGGTGATTGTGCAGGTATTCACCCCCTTGGCCACCCGGATCGATCTGGTGGCGGTGGCGGTTTCCTTCACGCTTTCGACGGGGATTGGGCTGGTCTTCGGCATTTTCCCGGCCCGCAAAGCGGCGCAACTGGATCCCATCGAGGCCCTACGGGCTTAGAGCTCGTAGCCAAACAGACGGGGATCCGCCGGCTGTAAGTCCAGATCCGCCAGGCCGTATTCGGCCCAACGGCGATCCACCAGGCGGGCCACTTGCGGATCCGGGGCAAGGGGAGCCCGCCAGGGAGCATCGGTTTCCGGGGGGATCTTGGTGGTGGCATCGATCCCCATCTTGCCCCCCAGACCCCGTTTTTCGGTGGCAAAGTCCAGGGCGTCGAAGGGATTGTCCGGCAAAATAAACACATCCCGCTGCGGGTCTACTCGGGAACACAGGCACCAGAGCACCTGCCGTGGATCCCGCACGTTGATATCTTTGTCCACCACAATAACGAACTTGGTGTAGCTGAACTGGGGCAGGGCGCTCCAAAAAGCCAGGGCCGCCCGCCGCGCTTGGCCGGGATAGGCTTTGTCGATGGACAAGATGGCCGCCTTGTAGCCCAGGGCCTCCATGGGCAAAAAGAAATCCACGATCTCCGGCACCTGCTGCCTGAGGATGGGGGTATAGATGCGGTTGAGGGCCAGCGCCATCAGGTCGTTTTCTTTGGGGGGCTTGCCGCTGAAGGTGGTGAGGTAGAGGGGATCGCGGCGGTGGCTGAGGCAGTGGAAGCGGATGAGAGGAGCCTGCTCGTTGCGGGGGCCGTAGTAGCCGATGTGATCCCCGGCGGGGCCGTCGGGGGCCACCTCCCCAGGGGTGATGGTGCCCTCCAAGACGATCTCGGCCTGGGCCGGCACCTCCAGATCCACCGTCTTACAGCGGGCCAGGTGTAACCCTTCGCCGCTGTAGAGGCCGGCAAACAGCCACTCCGAGAGATCCACCGGCAGGGGCGTGGCCGCTGCCAGGATCACGGCGGGATCCACCCCGATGGCCACTGCCACTTCCAACTTCCGCCCCAGGGCCGCCGCCTTGCGCAGATGCCGGGTGGCCCCCCGCACCGACAGCCATTGCACCGTCATGGTGTTGCGGCTTTGCAGTTGCAGGCGGTACACCCCCACATTGGGGATCCCATTTTCCGGGTCTTTGGTAACCATCAGGCCCAACGTCAGCACCCGCCCGGCATCGCCGGGATAGACCCGCAGCAGGGGCAATTGGGTGAGATCCACCTCCTCTCCCCGCAGCACCACCTGCTGACAGGGGGGGAGCAGATCCCGGCTGGGCCTAGCCTTGAAGACGCTGAACAGCGCCTGCCCCAGCTCCACCGCCTGGGCAAAACTTTTTGGCGGGCGCGGCTGGTAGAGCAAGGCCAATTTTTTCCCCAGCTCCTCCAGCTCCCGCGGCTCCTCCATCCCCAGCGCCCAGCAGATGCGCTCCAGCGTGCCCAAAACGTTGATCAGCAGCGGCATCGCGGATCCCTTCACCCGTTCAAACAGCAGCGCCGGCCCCCCACAAGCCAAAAGGCGATCGGCGATCTCGGCAATTTCTAAGTCGGGATCCACTTCGGCTGAAACGCGGCGAAGCTGGCCACGGGACTCCAGCAGGGCAACGAAACGGCGCAGATCTCTGGGCATGAAGGGAGTACTCGCAGGGTGAGGGTCTCGCTAACTTAACTTACTTGATTTATTTGTCGCGGCTGAGGGCTAGGCCGCTCATGAAAGGCTTTTGCAGGGCAATAAACACCACCAGCGGCGGAATGCTGGCGATGATCGCCCCCAGCATCATGGGGCCATAGGAGGCGGAGCTATCCAAGTTCAGCAAGGATTGCAGCCCCACCTGCACCACCTGCCGCTCCCGGCCTTGCACGATCAAGCGGGGCCACAGGTACATATTCCAAGCGTAGACGAAGTGAATCACCGCCTGGGCCCCGATGGCATTCCAGCTCAGGGGGATCAGCACTTGGGTGAGAAACTGCAAGGGGTTTGCCCCGTCCAGTTGGGCCGCCTCCGCCAACTCGCGGGGGATGTTGGAAAAATGTTGGCGAAACAAAAACGTGGCCGTGGCGCTGGCCAGAAAAGGCACGATCAAGGCGTAGTAGGTGGATCCCCAGCCCAAGTTGGTGACCAGCCGCAGCAGGGCGATGATCAAGATTTCTGTGGGCATCATCAAGGTCATGAGCACAAAGCCGAAGGCCAGCCCTTTGCCCGGAAAGCGAAAGTAGACGAAGGCCAGCCCCGCCAGCAGGGACAAAACCGTCTTGCCCACCGTGATGGCCGCGGCCATGATGGCGCTGTTGACCATGTAGTGGCCCAAGTGGCGCGCCACCATCACCTGCTGCCAGTTGAAGGCCAACGAAGAGCCAAAGGTCAATTGGTAGCGGAACACCTCGGCGTTGTTTTGGGTGCTCACGATCAGGGCATACAACACCGGAAACCCCAACGCCAAACAGGCCAGCACCAGGCCCAAATGCACGTACCAACGCTCCGGGATCCAGCGCCCCCAGGGCAGGGGAGAGGGCTTCTGGGATAAGGGTATGGGCTGGGCTAAGGGCGATTGCGGATCCTGCAACAGTTGAGCCATGGCACCTCCAAACGGCGAACACCGACGAGCAGACGGGCTTTGGGGTTTCTCTTCTGCTGGTTCTGTTGTGAGGATAATCCGCCAGAGTTAAGGGCAACCTAAGGAAGGCAGGTCTGGCTCCATTTTCGGGTGCTTTTACCGGCAAGAGGAAACGGGTAGAGTAGAACAGCAGTGTCTGGATAATTAAGGAGAGGATCCCATGACCCGAGGCTTTGGTCCCTTCGGCAAAATCCAAGAAGCGCTCAAGAAGGCCCAAGAGGTGCGGGATGGCGCTCAAAGGCTGCAAAAAGAGCTGGAAGAGATGGAGATCGTCGGCGAAGCCGGCAATGGGCTGGTGAAAGTGACGGTGAACGGCAACCAAGAACCCCTCAAGGTGTCTTTGGATCCCGAGGTTCTCAAAGAATCCGCGGATGTGGTAGAGGACTTGCTCTTGACGGCGATGGTGAACGCCTACACCCAGTCTGCCGAGACGATGCGCAAACGCATGGAGGAGCTGACCGGAAACATCAATCTGCCGGGGCTGGGGTTGGGCTGAGCCGCTCTTTTCTATGTACACTCGCCCTTTGGCTCGCCTGATCGAGGAGCTGCAGCGGCTGCCCGGCATTGGCTCCAAAACGGCTCAGCGCCTGGCCCTGCATCTGATCAACCGGCCTGCCGGCGAGATCGAGGCCCTGGCCCAGGCCCTGTTGGAGGCCAAGCAAACCGTCAAGCATTGCTCCATCTGCTTCAACTGGTCGGCGGAAGATCCCTGTGAGATCTGCCGTTCGCCGCAGCGAGACCGCTCGCTGTGGTGCGTGGTGGCCGATGTCAAGGATCTCATCGCCATGGAACGCACCCGCGAGTTCAAGGGGCTTTACCACGTTTTGGGGGGCCTGATCTCCCCCATGAACGGGATCGGGGCGGATCAACTGCACATCCGCGAGCTGGTGGCCCGGGTGGCGCAGGAAAAGCCGCAGGAGCTGATCTTCGCCATCAGCCCCAGCGTGGAGGGAGAGGTGACCATGCATGTGGTCAAGGATTACCTGAAGCCGATTGCCCCCACCTTGCGCATGACCCGCCTGGCCTTCGGCCTACCCATGGGATCCGAGCTGGAGTATGCCGACGAGGTCACCCTGGCCCGTGCCCTAGAAGCCCGGCAGGAATTGTAAACCGCGCCACCAGGGGTTGAGAAAACAACCTGAGCAGTGGAGCCAGCAAAACGGCAGTCGGGTTCAGAAGTTGTCATTGGTTGTCATTCCACCCCAACTCTCGGGCGCCCGGCCTGTCAGCAGCCGGCTGAGTCTTGGCGGCCCTGAGGGATGGGGGATCCCTTTTGCGCCCAGCCCAGATCCGATAGGCTGGATTCACCTTCGTGGTACTGGGCGATGGCTTGGCAAACTCCAACACTGCTGCTGGTGGACGGGCACTCTCTGGCCTACCGCTCCTTCTACGCCTTTGCTTACAGCCGTGAGGGGGGGTTGCGCACTTCCACCGGGATCCCCACCAGCGTCAGCTTTGGCTTTTTGAGATCGCTGCTGGACGTCCTAGAGAAATACCCGCCCACCCACGTAGCCGTTGCCTTCGATACCCGGCAGCCCACTTTTCGCCACGAGGCCGACGAAACCTACAAATCAGGCCGACCGGAAACCCCGCCGGAGTTTATCGAAGACGTGGAGAACCTCAAGCAGGTGTTGACGGCGCTGCGCATCCCCATTTTGGTGGTGCCTGGCTTTGAGGCCGATGACATTTTGGGTACCCTCAGCAGGATGGCCCCCCCAGATTACCGGGTGCAGATTTTAAGCGGGGATCAAGATCTGTTTCAGTTGATCGACGCCGATGGGAGAGTCCGGGTTTTGCACCTCAACAGCAAAGATCGCATCAGCGAATTCGGCCCCGAACAGGTTAAAGAAAAATTGGGCATTTGGCCTTGGCAAGTGGTGGACTACAAGGCCCTCTGCGGCGACACTTCCGATAACATTCCCGGAGTCAAAGGGATCGGACCTAAGCGAGCGGCGGAGCTGTTGGAACGCTACGGCAGTTTGGAGGAGATTTTTAATCACCTTGATGAGATCAAAGGAAAAGTTCAACAATACCTCAAAGAAGGGATCCCGGCAGCCCGACACTCACAATTTATGGCCCGGATCAACTGCGCTGTCCCCCTCTCCCCCGACTGGGAAAGCATGAAATTAACCGGGTTTAACCAAGAAGAACTGCTGCCGCTGCTGGAAAGATTGGAGTTTCACAGTCTCATCGCCCAAGTACGCAATATTCAAGCCATTTTGGGCGGGATCCCGGCCACCCCCAGTTCCACCGCCGATTCCCCAGATGCTCAAGAGAAGGACGAAGCCCTTTGGTTTGATTTTGCTCTGGATCCCGCCCCTTCTCTGCCGACAGTGCGCATCGTCGATACGCCGGAGCAATTGGAGCGTTTGCGACAAGACCTGCTGGCCTGTCCAGGGATCATAGCTTGGGACACCGAAACCACTAGTTTGGAGCCCCGAGATGCCCAATTGGTGGGGATCGGCTGTTGTTGGTCAGAGCAGGACATTGCCTACCTGCCCATCGGCCACCGCCAGGGAGCCAACCTGGATTGGGAGCTGGTGAAACGAAACCTGCAGCCCCTTTGGGAAGATCCCAACCGACCCAAAAGCCTACAAAACTGCAAGTATGACCTGAGCATTTTCCGCGCCCACGGCATCCACCTGCAAGGGATCCAATTTGATCCCATGTTGGCCAGCTATGTCTTGGATCCAGAAGCCGGCCACAACTTGGCCGATTTGGCAGCCACCCACTTGAATTTGCCGACCACCAGCTACGAAAAGTTGCTGGGCAAAGCACAATCCATCGCCGATATTCCAATTCCTCAAGTTGCAGAATACTGCGGAACCGATGCCTACTGCGCCTATCGCTTGGTGCCCATCCTCACCGAAAAACTCCAACAGACCGATCCGCGCCTGTGGGATCTTTTCATTCAGGTGGAGCTGCCCTTGGCCCAAGTTTTGGAAGAAATGGAGTGGGTCGGCATTCGCATTGATACCGAATTTTTGAGGCAATTCTCCCAAGAGCTGGAACAAGAATTGCAAAGTTTGGAACAACAAGCCTATGCCCAAGCCGGCGAGACCTTCAACCTCAATTCTCCCAAACAACTGGGATCCCTGCTCTTTGAGAAGCTAAAACTGGATATTCGCAAAACCCGCAAAACGGCCACCGGATATTCCACCGACGCCTCTGTTTTAGAAAAGCTAGAGGGGGATCATCCCCTCATCGAGACCATTCTGCGCTACCGCACTTTGGCCAAGCTGAAATCGACCTATGTGGATGCTCTGCCTGCCCTGGTGAGAAGCGACACCGGCAGAGTCCACACCGACTTCAACCAAACCGTCACCGCCACCGGCAGGCTCAGCTCCTCAAACCCCAACCTACAGAATATCCCCATTCGCACCGAGTTCAGCCGCCGCATTCGCCAGGCTTTTATTCCCCAAGAGGGGTGGCTATTGGCCTCGGCTGACTACTCCCAAATTGAGCTGCGCATTTTGGCTCACCTCAGCCAGGAGCCCACGTTGGTGGAGGGCTTTCGCTCAGGAGAAGATGTGCATACTCTTACAGCTCGTTTGCTCTTTGAAAAACAAGACATCACCAGCGAAGAACGCCGCCTAGCCAAGACGATCAACTATGGGGTGATCTACGGCATGGGAGCGCAGCGCTTTGCCCGCACCGCGGGGGTTTCTTTATCCGAGGCCAAGCAATTTTTGCAGCGATTTAACGAGCGCTACGCCGGCATTTTCGCCTATTTGCGCTCCACCGAAGCCTTTGTGGAAGAACACGGCTACGTAGAAACGATCTTGGGCCGCCGTCGCTATTTCCCCAACCTGTCCCGCCTGACAGGCCATCGCAAACTGGCCGAGTTGCGGGCGGCTGTAAATGCCCCCATCCAGGGATCCGCCTCAGACATCATCAAAGTGGCGATGGTACGCCTGCAGCAAAAGCTGCAGAACTTTCGCTCCCGCTTGCTCCTGCAAGTCCATGACGAGCTGGTGTTTGAGGTGGATCCCTCGGAATGGCAGGCCCTACAACCCCTGATCCAAACAGAAATGGAAGGAGCGGTGCCCCTTTCCATACCCCTGGTGGTGGATATCCAAATCGGCCACAACTGGAAGGAAGCCAACTAGACCGTGGGACAGACCAGGGATCCCAGCCCTGTGGAAATGTTAAACTTTGTAAAAGTGTTTGTTGTTTTCCTATGGCCGTCGAGATTTACACCTGGCGTTTTTGTCCTTTCTGCATCCGGGCCAAGCAACTGCTGGAGCGCAAAGGCGTGCAATACATCGAATACGCGATTGATGGAGACGAGGTGGCGCGGGCGGAAATGGCCAAGCGGGCCAATGGTCGCCGTTCGGTGCCGCAAATTTTCATCAACAACCAGCACATTGGCGGCTGCGACGATCTTTACGCGCTCGAGGCCCGCGGTCAGTTGGATCCGCTCCTGCAACAGGCCAGCTAAGCCTCACCGTCTGGGGGTCACTCTGCCGCTTGTTTAAGCTGAGCGCGGGCCTGCTTCAACATGGCAATTAGGGTGTGATGGGCGTCCTCGGAGTCCCGCAGGGGGTGGTCGAAGCCAATCCGCAGCGTTTGCGCCATCCCATCCACCTGCACCTGCAAGTCCATCCCTTCTGGATCGATGGCCTGCATACGGGCTTGGGTGACGCCTTCCAGGCGGCCAAAGACCCTGGCGTAGAGCGCCACTGCATCGGCGTGATCTTCGTTCATATGCTTGCAGATGCGCTCGCTGACTTCTGGGGTGAGGGGATCGGCCATGGCAGTCGTTTTTTGCTCTTAGCTCTCAGTTTAGAGTAAATTACCCGGCGCACCTAAGATAAGCAAAAAATCAGGGATCCAGCAGCTCAGGCTCGTCCTTGGGCTTGCAGCTCCAACAACTCGTCTGCCATCTCCAAAAAAGCCTCCCGATCCAGGTAAGAGACATCTCCCACCCATTCCCCCAGCTTGACCACGTAGACCTCGCTCAAGGTGGGGCGGCGCTGCAAATCCCGCGAGTAGGCTTTCACCAACGCCAGCACCGATTGCTTTTTAACAATTCGCCGGTAGCGGGGATCGTCCTTGGCGCGGACACGATAGACGACTCCGGTCTCATCGCCGATCTCCATCTCAAACTGGCGCTCTCGCACCTCTTCGATATAGAGCTCACCCTCTTCGTCCAGCTTTTCCCGTTCTTCCACCACCACCTCGAAGCGGCGGGTGCGCAACACCTGCCCAAAAAACAATCCCCCATAGGGAATCTCGCGAAAGGCTATCTGGCGCCGGGAGATGGTGTACAGGGGCCCCCACAGGAAGGGATAGAGCAACGCGAGAAACCCGGCCAAAAAGGAGAGCGCCCCCAGAAAGGATCCCTCGCCAAAGGCACGAGAAAGCACCAGCAGCGCCACACCCACCAGGATGGCCGTGATGATGCGGCCCGTGCTCTTGAGGGCATCGCTCCAGTAAGCTGCATACTGAAGGCGTGTGGGCACCACCGGAATCACCAATTCGCATTCTTCTGGGGTGAGCTCCAACAACATGCTCAGGGATCCTCACAATGCCACAATCTGTCTGCTGGGGGCCAGACCCTATCTTAGAATGAGGCAGAGGCGCTTCGCTGCCAGTCCTTGCTTGCTTTCTATCTCCATGCCGACAGGATCCCACTTCTCCCCGACCGGCCAGACCCTCAGACAGCAAGTGGCCCAGTTGGACGAGGGATCCCGTCGAGACAAGGCCTGGTTGGGGGATGCCGTGTTAGGCTTGTTTGCCCGGCAGTGGCTGCTGGGCCCACCTCAGGACTGGCAGGTGCCTTCCCCTCCCCGTTGTGATTTGAATCGGGCAGAACTGTTCACCTGGCTGACCTCCAATCAATTTTTGTCGGCCCTCAGGGATCCCACACAGGTGGAGGCAGAAATCGGCCTGCTTTACGAAAAAGAAGGTCTACAAGCGGCCTTTGCCTACATCCAGGAGCACCTGCTGCCTCTGTTTGTGAGGCAGGTCAACAACCGCGCCAGAGCCCTGCGTAGCCGACGCCACTAGCCGGTTTCTATAGTCATTTCAAATCAAATAGCAATGAAACGGTTCGCTACGTCGTTATGGCTACGCAGCGCTCTAACTCCCCTCTCCCTGAGGGAGAGGGGTCGGGGGTGAGGGCTCTCCCTCAGGGAGAGGGGTCGGGGGTGGTCGCGCTAGCGGCGCGGAGCGCTTGGGCGGGCCGGCGGCAAAGTGTCTTAATCTAACGACTATAAATGGCCGTTGAAATCTACAGTTGCTCTGGACGTAGTGATTTCAACTCAGGCTGGGGTCCCGGGGGAAGAAGGCGGATCCACCCAACGGCCATCGGCTTTGATCAGATCGATCAGCGCTTGGACGCCCTCGGATTCCGGCACCTTTTTCACTTCTTCTTTGCCGCGGTAGAGGGAGATCACCCCTGGCGTCTTACCCACATAGCCGTAATCGGCGTCGGCCATTTCTCCTGGCCCATTGACGATGCAGCCCATGACGGCAATGTCGAGGCCCACCAGGTGCTGAGTTGCGGCGCGCACCTTCTGCAGCACTTCCTCCAAGTTGAAGAGGGTACGGCCACAGGAAGGACAGGCCACATATTCCACCATGGTCTTGCGCAGGTTGAGGGCCTGCAAGATGCCGTAGGCCACCGGGATCTCCTTTTCCGGCGCTTCCGTGAGAGACACCCGAATGGTGTCGCCGATCCCTTCGGCCAGCAGCGTCCCGATCCCCACGGCCGACTTGATGCGGCCATATTCTCCATCGCCGGCCTCGGTTACGCCCAAGTGAAAGGGATAATTCAGGCCCAAGGCATCGAAGCGGCGGGCCGCCAGCCGGTAGGCCGCCAACATCACCTGAGGACGGGAAGCCTTGAAGGAGAGAACCACATTGTGGAAATCCTGCTCGGCGCAAATTTGGGCAAATTCCAGGGCCGACTCCACCATGCCCTCAGGCGTATCCCCGTAGGTGAAGAGCATCCGCTCTGCCAGGGATCCGTGGTTGACCCCAATGCGCAGGGCTTTGTTCTGGGCTTTGAGGGTCTGGACAAGGGGGGTGAAGGTTTCCCGGATTTTGTTGCGGATGGCCTCAAATTCCGCTTGGGTATATTCGGTACGACCGGGCTGGGGTTTTTCAAAGACAAACAACCCTGGGTTAATGCGCACCTTATCCACGTATTGGGCCACTTCCAGGGCGATCTTGATGCCGTTGTGGTGCACATCGGCCACCAGGGGCACCGGCCTGTAGGTTTGGATCAGCTTGTCCCGAATCGCCTCCATCGCCTTGGCGTGGGCCATGCTGGGAACGGTGACGCGCACAATTTCCGAGCCCGCCTCGTGCAGACGACGGATGGCCGCCACCGCCGCCTCGATGTCGAGGGTGTCTTCGTTAATCATCGACTGCACCACCACCGGGTGCTGGCTGCCGATCAACACGTCGGCTACGGCCACGGTGCGGGTGGGGCGACGAGGATAGACCGGTTCTGGGTAGGGCTGCTGAGGGGGGGCGCTGGGCCGATCTAGGGTTTGCATCATAGCTTGGTTAAGCTGAGAGGGCTACTCTAGCTTGATTGTAGGCTGAAATGCCGGCAAGACCGGGAGCTCAGGGTAGGTACTGAGGGGCTCACCCTCTGGCAGCCGGGCGCGATCCCCGCCTCCTGATTAACTTAGGATGGGACACCTTATCGAGAAAATGAGCAGAGCCTTAGACGGCCACAGGGGGCAGAGACTGGTCAATCACTCGGATCCTCTAGCAGCGGATAGCTCAGCAGGGCAGCAACTTCAACTGTCTGCTTCCGTGGGGTGGTCGGTGAAGGGGCGGCTGCGAATAAAGTCTTTGGGCGTCACGTTTTCCACAAACTTGCGAAAGGCTTCCCGCTCCGCTTCGTCGGCATCCTGGTTCATCGGGATCGAGGCTTCCGCGATCACCTCTTCCACCGTCCAGATGGGAACGTGGGCCCGCAAGGCGAGGGCAATGGCATCGCTGGGGCGGCAGTCGATCTCTTGCTTTTTATCGCCGCAGAAGGTGACGAGCACCGCGTAGAAGGTGTTGTCCAGCAGGGCGTGAATGATAACTCGCTCCAGCCGGATCCCCCACGTCTTCCAGGAGTTGAGGATTAGATCATGGGTCATAGGGCGCAGTGGCTTTTGGTCGTCCAGCGCCTGCAAAATGGCATTGGCTTCTGCTTTCCCCACCCAAATGGGCAGGGCACGCCGCTCACTGCTATCGCGCAGGATGACGATGGGGTTCTGGTTAACGGCATCGACCGCGATCCCAGCCACATGCATCTCGATCATGAGCAACTGCCTCCAGCCGTTGATCTTGATCGTATCTACGGGTGCCAAAGTTTGGCAACACACCATGAGCTCAGTCGGTGATCTGGCGAAAGTGACCTTGATCGGGGGCACCAGCGAGAGCCGCAGCTTGGCCAAGGCCCTCAGCCGCCAGGGGATCCCTTGGATAGCCAGCGTCACCAGCGAGGGCGGCAGAAGCCTGTATCGGGATCTGCCCGGCCAGGTGGTGGTGACGCGATTTTCGCTGCCCTCTTTGGAACAGTTCCTGCAGGAGCGCCAGATCCGCGTGGTAGTGGATGCCTCCCATCCCTTTGCCCAGGAGATCTCACAATTGGCTATGCAGGTGTCGGCCCAACTGGGGATCCCCTACCTGCGCTACGAGCGCCCCCCGGTGGCGTTGGATCCCTGGGTGCAGGTGGTGCCGGACTGGCAGGGGGTGCTCACCGAGGCCGTGCTGGCGGGGCGGCGGCTGCTCTTGACGGTGGGGGTGAAGGCGTTGCCCTTGTTTGTACCCTGGCAGGATCGCTGCCAGTTGTACGCGCGGGTACTGCCGCAGTCGGTTCCCCAAGCGGTGCAAGCCGGGATCCCTGCTGAGCGGGTGATTGGGATGCGCCTGCCCCTCAGCTTTGAGCAGGAGCTGCGGCTTTGGCAGAGGCTAGATCTTCAGGGAGTCATCAGCAAGGACTCGGGAGAAGCGGGTGGGCTGGTCGTTAAACAGGCCGTGGCCAAAACCCTGGGGATCCCGCTGTGGGTAGTCCGACGACCACTCTTGAGCTACCCCTGGTGTAGTCAGGATTTGGCCGAGGTGGTGCGGGAGTGCCAACGTCGGCTGGGGCAGATTTAGAACCGCTCCTCTGCAGCCAGGTCAGGCTCGCGATCTTGACGGGATCCCAGCAACTCGAGACGATCTACAGCGATGACAGGCCGCTGGCGCTCCTCACCCGTGGATTTGTCTTTCCAGCGATCGAACTTGAGGCTGCCCGTTACCCCGATGAGGCTGCCCTTGCGCACGTATTCTCCGGCCACCTCAGCCGTGCGCCCCCACAGCTCCAAGTTGAACCAATCGGGCTTGTCTTCGCCTTTGCGGAAGCGGTTGACCGCCAAGCTAAAGGTACACACCACCTTGCCCGACTCGAAGTAGCGCACCTCCGGATCCATGCCGGCTCGCCCCACCAAGGTCACCAAGTTCAGGCTCATGGGTTTTCTCCAGATCGTTTACGGCCCCTAGGCTTTTGTTGTAGCGCTTGCAAGCGATCCCTGTCATCTTCGCGGCGACGGCCTCGGCTGATCGCGTCAGCGGGCCGTAGGCCTTGCGGATCGAGGCTCGGGGAGAGTCTTTAGAATATCTCCCGATTGTCCTGCGGGGATCCCGGTTGCTCAGAAAGAAAAATCTCTGCTCTCATGGATTGGGCAGCCACAAGGGGGGCGCTGATCGTGTTGCAAAGATTTACAATGTCAGAAGCCCCAGAGCACCTGCCGGCCCAGACCCCTGATCCCTGGAGATAGATTTTCACCGGCCAGCAGGGAGGGTTGACTACCGCAAGAGGACGCATTCAGCACCATTTCCCATGGAATTCATCTACGCATACGCCTGGTTGATCCCCGTTTATCCGTTGGTGGCGGCTTTTTTACTCGGCTTGGGCATTTTGGTGTTCAATGCCTGGACAAGATCCAACCGCTCTCTGGCCGCCTTCTTGAGCGTGTTCGCGACGGGAACGGCGATGGTTCACGCCTTTGCCCTTTTGGTCAGCCAAGTGCAGGGCCATGAGACCGTTCTCAAAACCATCACCTGGGCTCAGGCGGGATCTTTCTTGGTGGACATGGGGTTTGTGGTGGATCACCTGAGCGCCATGATGCTGGTGGTGGTAACCACGGTGGCCTTTCTGGTGCAGATCTACTCCGATGGCTACATGGCCCACGACCCCGGCTATGTGCGTTTCTACGCCTACCTGAGCCTGTTCACCTCCTCGATGCTGGGCCTGGTGGTCAGCCCCAACCTGGTGCAGATCTACATCTTCTGGGAGCTGGTGGGGATGTGCTCCTACCTGCTGATCGGCTTTTGGTACGAGCGGCAGGCGGCGGCGGAAGCAGCCCAGAAGGCGTTTGTGGTCAACCGTGTGGGGGACTTTGGCCTGTTGCTGGGCATTTTGGGCTTCTACTGGATTTCCGGCACTTTTGGGTTTGAGGAACTGGCCCGCAATGTGGAGCAGATGGTGGCCAACGGCGCGGTGAGCAGCAGCTTGGTTGCCCTGTTTGCGGTGTTGGTGTTCTTGGGGCCAGTGGCCAAGTCGGCCCAGTTCCCGCTGCACGTGTGGCTGCCGGATGCCATGGAAGGTCCCACGCCCATTTCCGCCCTCATCCACGCGGCCACGATGGTGGCTGCCGGGGTCTTCCTGTTGGCGCGTATGTTCCCGCTGCTGGAAGGGATCCCAGCAGTCATGGATCTCATCGCCTGGACAGGGGCAGGTACGGCTTTTTTGGGGGCCAGCATCGCCATCACCCAAAACGACATCAAAAAGGGCTTGGCCTACTCCACCATCTCCCAACTGGGCTATATGGTCATGGCCATGGGGTGCGGTGCCTATGGGGCCGGCCTGTTTCACCTGACAACCCATGCTTACTTTAAGGCGCTGCTCTTTTTGGGATCCGGCTCGGTCATCCATGGCATGGAAGCCGTGGTTGGCCATGACCCCGCCTTAGCTCAGGATATGCGCCTGATGGGAGGGCTGCGCAAATACATGCCGGTTACGGCCATTACTTTTTTGATTGGCACGCTGGCCATCTGTGGGATCCCGCCCTTTGCCGGCTTCTGGTCCAAGGACGAGATCTTGGCCGCGGTGTTTGAACACAACCCAGCTCTCTGGGGTGTGGGCTTCCTCACCGCGGGGATCACCGCCTTCTACATGTTCCGCATCTACTTTCTTACTTTTGAAGGGGAGTTTCGCGGCACCAACCTGAAGCTGCGGCAGGAGGTGGCCGTCAGCCAGGGCCGACCGGTGCCGGCTTTTGCCTATGCGTTTGCCGGGAAAGAGGCGGCCTACGGCCCCGGAGCCATGAACCTTTACGAAAGGCCCCAGCCCAGCAGCCATCCCGAAGCTGTGGAAGACGGGCACGATGGGCATGGCCACGCCGCCGAGCCGCATGAGTCTCCCCTGTCGATGACGATGCCGTTGGTGGCGCTGGCGGTTCCTTCGGTGCTGATCGGCTTGGTGGGCACTCCCTTTGCCAACTTCTTCGAGGCGTTCATCCATGCGCCTGGCGAATCGGCTACAGAGGCCGTTTCCCTCTGGGCCCAGGTGGCAGCCGAGTGGCAAGGGGTGCTGGCGGGTCACTTTGACTGGCGGGAGTTTCTGATCATGGCGGGCAGCTCGGTGGGCATTGGGCTGATCGGCATCACCTTGGCCGGCTTGATCTACTGGCAGAAGCGCATCGATCCCGGCACCTTCCCCCAAAGCCTGCAACCCCTGTACTACTTCTCCCTCAACAAGTGGTACATTGATGACCTCTACGAGCGGGTCTTTGTGCGGGGCACCCGCTTTGTGGCGCGGGAGGCGCTGGAGGTGGACAGCCGCATTGTGGATGGGGTGGTCAACTTGACGGGCCTGGTGGCAATGGTCGGCGGCGAAGTGATGAAATACCTGGAGAACGGCAAGGCGCAGTTTTATGCTTTGATCATCTTTGCAGCGGTGGTGGTGATGGTGGTGCTTTCCGGCGTGGGGGTTTAGCGAAAGCTGACACGAAGCAAGGAGAAATCATCTTCAAAATCTGTTTGCCCCTGGAAAGATTGGGCGTGCTGGATCACCTGATCCAGGCTGCCGTCGGCGCTCTTGCTCAGCAGAGCCATCAGATTGTCTAGCCCCCAGATTTCTCTCTGCGGGTTCATGACTTCGTAAACTCCGTCGCTGAACAGGTAGAGGTGGCTGTTCTCAGGGATCTGCACTTGATCCCTTTGAAAATTCTGGTCGGGCAAAACCCCGATGGGCACGTTGGCGGTCTTCAGCAGGCGCAACTCCTGAGCCTGGATGAGCAGAGCAGGCGGATGGCCAGCACTGGCAAAAGAGAGCAGACGGGATCGCGGCTGATAGACCCCATACCAAAGGGTGAAGTACATGTCGTGGTGGGATCCCATCTGGAAAGAGTGGTTGAGGGCGCGCAAGACCGCATCCGGCTGTCGCGGGTCGGTGTCGGGTAAGCCCTGAGAGCGCAACTGGTTCATCACCGATACCGACAGTAGAGCGGATCCCACCCCATGCCCCGACACATCTAGCAGGTAGATGGCCAGATGATCCTCGTCTAGCCAGTGGTAGTTAAATGAATCCCCCCCCAACTCCTGCGAAGGCAAAAAGCACCACTCGATGGCTATTCGGTGATCGGGGAAAGAGGCCGGCTTGGGCAAAAGCGAACGCACATAGCTGGCCGCCTCGGCCAGTTCTGCCCGCAACCTGGCGGTTTGCTGTTGCAAGTCGTAGCTGAGCTGATGCAAGCGCAGCCCAGCCCGCACGCGCGCCCGCAGCTCGTTGGGGTCGATGGGCTTGCTGAGGAACTCGTCTGCCCCGGCATCCAGGCCCTGAATACGGTCTTCGACTTCTGTGCGCGCAGTGAGCAAAATAAAAAACGTCGTGGAAAACTTGGGATCCGCCTTGATGCGCCGGCAGACTTCCAGCCCATCCATATCCGGCATCATCCAGTCACAGATAATCAGCCCCGGGGTTAGGAGATGAGCTTTCTCCAGCCCTTCCAAGCCACCGCTGGCCATCTCCACGGTATAGCCCTGTCGCTCCAGGGATCGCTTCAACACCAGCCGAATGGTGGGATCGTCGTCCACAATCAAAATGGCCGTCATGACCACTGCACCTCAATCCCGAATCAACCCGAATTAAAATGCAACTCTGGCCCGTACTGGTAGGCGGACCCTTTATCCTAGCCCAGGGGTTGCGGCAGAAAAGCCGGTTTGGAGGGCAGTTAGGGGAAAAGCCTCAGCAACCTCATCCACCAGAGCTAAAGTTGCGTATCCCTTAGTGGATCCCTAAAACCGTGGTTGCACGCTACCCAAAAGCTGACCGTTTCAAGATACTGGTGGGAATAGATAACAGCGGGGGGGTTTTTGGGCAGATTTTGCTTTAGAGACTTCCATTGGACACAGAGATACGGATCACATCTTATCCATCCTTTGCCGGTCTAGAGTGAACTTTGAGGTTAAACGGCCTTTGCTGCATGAGCGCGTCTCCTCTATCCTTATCTCCGCCGTCCGTTCGGGATTCGCAGGCGGCTTCACCCACGGCACCCCGCCAAGCTCCCGGGGGAGAAATCCGGCTGGAGGAGTTGGATGAGAAGCAATTGCTGGCCGGCCTATCGTCGGTGGTGCTCAACCCGGCAGCTTGGAGTTGCTTCAGCATCAGTGAAACCAGCCGCTTGCTACGCCCCCTGCAAATTTGCCCTGACTTGACCGGAACTCCCGTTCTCTCCCCAGGCGCCACTGCCGAAGTTGTCTATAAGTTCCTGCTGAGCGACGGTCGGATTGGAACCATGAAGGGGCTGATCTCGATCGAGGACTTTCGCAGCAAGCGGCTGCATTCTATTTACGAGGAGCTGCGTATTGAAGAAATCATACCGGTTTTTAACGAAGCGGTCGTTGTGCAGATCATCGATCAGTTGAAGCCGATTTTTGCCCGCGACCTGGACGAGCTGCTCTGGCAAGAAAGCTTTTACTTCACCCCTCAAGATCTGCGCCAGCCGGAGTTCCTGCTGCGCGGCCTGCGGCCCGAGGCGATCCCGCGTCGCTTTCGACCGCATCTGCAAAGGGTGTACTCCCAGATCAAGGAGGTGTGTCGCAGCCTGCCCAACATCGCTTTCCAACTGTGTCTGCGGGCCTACCTGGAGTACAACGACGTCAAAAACCGACATCTCCTCGCCTTGCTGCTCAGCAAGTATTTTTACACGCTCTACCGCATCGGTGGGCTAGAGGGGTGGGAAAGTCGGGATCCGGTGGAGGTGGGATCCCTGTGCTCTGGCGATCGGCGGGCTCGCTTGCAGGCTCTTTCTCGCCTCTTAACCCTGGATAACGACAGCGACGCTCCCTTGGTGGGCATCGGTGGCGCGGGGCCGGGGGGAGGCTATTTCAGTGGAGAATGGGAACCTGCTGCTACCGAGGTGCCGAGCGCAGAAGAGATCGAAAAGCTGCGGCAAGATGCGGAGGCGGCGCGCGGCCAGGCCGCCGAGGCGCAGCAGTTGGTAACCCAATATCAAGAAGAGAAAAAACAAGAGCTGCTCAACCGCCTGCAGGATCCGGGAAAGTTTCTTCTTTTCAGCATTCATCAGTTTTTTGACACCATCTTCGGATCCCTACCCGGAGAGGTGAAAAGCGAGTATGGAGCAGTTTGGGTGCCGCGCACCTCCTACTTGGACGAGAAAGAGCGGGACAAGCTGACCGAGCATTTGCACTGGATCACCAGCGAGACCTATTTGCTTAGCATCCCCTTTGCTGAGGCAACAATCATCGGCTATTGGCGGGTTTTGGCCGATTCGTTCTACAACCAATGGGTTTTGAATCAGTACAAGCAGTTGCAAAGCTACGGAGTGGATCTGGAGCAGCAGGGCATCCAAATCCTGGAGCGCGAACAATTTTTGCATGAAGTGCAACTGCGCTTTGCTGCCCGCCACTGCGAGATCGTGACTCAAAATGTGGAGAAGATCGGCCAAATTGTGGTGGATAGCCTGGCCAAGCGGGTGGCCCTCAACGCCAGTCAGCAAAGCTTCCAGGCGATGCGGGCCAAATTGACCACCGTTTTGGATATGGACATTTCCCGCAAGGACATGGGAGAGGTCAAGCGGCTGATCGACTACTTCACGGATGTGTTTTTGGGCAAGCGGGAGGAGCTGCGTTCTCCTTACCCAGTGGGCACCATCTTGCAAGTAAAGGCAGCCGTCGAGGCCCGTCCCCCCGACAGTCGCACCCGCATTGGCCTGGAAATCCTAAACCAGATCTACCGCGAGTACATGCCTATGCTGCAGCAAGAGTAGGGGCAGGGATCCCATAGGCTGGCAGGTGTTGGGCACAATGGGGCTAAGGTGTGCTGTCTCGGGTTAGGAGATCGGGAGTTTCCATGCGCTACCGCCAGCTTGGCCACAGCCCTTTGCAGGTCTCGGAAATCTGTCTGGGCACCATGACCTTTGGACAGCAGAATACCTTGGCCGAGGCTTGGGAACAGCTCGATTACGCGGTGGAGCACGGGATCAACTTCATCGACACCGCCGAGATGTACCCGGTGCCGGCGCGGGCGGAAACCCAGGGAGCCACAGAACGCTACATCGGCGAGTGGCTACAACACCAGCCGCGGGAGCGCCTCATCATCGCCACCAAGATCACCGGCCCCGGGCGGCCCTGGCACTGGATCCGCGGTGGGTCTCTCTCGATTAGCCGCGACAACCTCAAACAGGCGGTGGCCGGCAGCCTCAAACGCCTGAAGACCGACTACATCGACCTCTACCAAATCCACTGGCCGGATCGCTATGTGCCCCTGTTTGGGGGGGTGGCCTACGATCCCAGCCAGGAGCGGCCCACGGTTCCCATTGCCGAGCAACTGCAGGGCTTGGCGGAACTGGTGCAGGAGGGCCTGGTGCGCTACATCGGCCTGAGCAACGAAACCCCCTGGGGAGTCTGCGAGTTCTGCCACCTGGCCGAGCAGTTGGGCCTGCCCAAGGTGGTCTCGATTCAAAACGCCTATAGCCTCCTCAACCGCACGTTTGAGATGGGCCTGGCGGAGGTTTGCCACCACGAGCAGGTGGGGTTGCTGGCCTACAGCCCCCTGGCCTTTGGGCTGCTGACGGGCAAATACCTGGGGGGCGCCAAGCCGCCGGGATCCCGTTTGGCACTGTTTGAGGGCTTTGGCCAGCGCTACCGCAAGCCCAATGTGGAAGAGGCCGTGGCCGCCTACGTACGCATTGCCCGCCAGCACGGCCTGACCCCTGCCCAGTTGGCTTTGGCCTTTGTGCGCAGCCGCTGGTTTGTCACCAGCACCATCATCGGAGCCACCAACCTGGCCCAGCTCAAGGAAAACCTCAGTTGCCTGGAGCTGTCGCCTGAGATCTTGGCGGAGATCGAAGCGGTGCACCAGCGCTACCCCAATCCTGCACCCTGAGCAGGCGACAAAACAGCCCGCCAAGGAGAACTTTTTGAGAACTTTCCTCGTCTGGGGCTATGGCTTGGATAACTAGGTCCGAGCTGGCCCCTCTTGAACTCACAAACCTCCCAGGGGCTCTCCTAGCAGATCGTGAGGTGTGAACAATGCGCGACCTTTTCCTTTGGCAGGGTTGGAAGACGGCAGCTCTGGTGGTAGGCTGCAGCGGCTTGGTTTGGATGGGGGATCCCACTTGGGCGCAACTTTCTGACATCAGCACCTACTGGGGCGCCCAGTACATCGCCGGCTTGAACGAGCGGCAGATCATCGGCGGCTTCCCAGACGGCACCTTTCGCCCCAATGAGTCGATTACCCGCGCCCAGTTTGCCGTTATCGTTACCAAAGCTTTTGGGCTGGATACCAACGTTCCCGTACGCTCCTTTGCCGATCCCATTCCCAGTTGGGCAGCTCCCTCTATTGGCGCGGCGGCAGCAGCAGGGTATGTTTCCGGCTTTCCCGACGGCACGTTCCGTCCCAACGATGTCCTCACCCGCGCCCAGGCCATTACTGTCCTGACCCGCGCTGCCACCAACGGCAGGCTCCTCGGGGATCCAAGCCAAATTGATGCCATCCTGGCCGGGTTCAGCGATGCCAATTTGGTTCCCAACTTTGCCCGCGCCCCCATCGCGACAGCGGTTCAAGAAGGGCTGTTGGTGCTCTACCCTGATCCCACCCGCTTGAATGCCCAGGCGGTGGCCACGCGGGGGGAAGTGGCGGCTCTTACCTACCAAGCGCTGGCCAAGGTGGGCCGGGTGCCCAGCCTAGACCCGCCGGTGGGGGCTGCCATCCCCGGGCCAGGGATCCGCACCGAGCTCCTCGCCCAGGTTACCCCCACCCCTGAGCCCCTGGCTACGCCGGATATCCCTGTGGAGCCGCTGGTGGAAACGCTGCCCGCCGCGCCGGAAGTGAGAACTTTCTTGGCCCGCGAGGAGCTGGGATCCGTCAATCCGGGGGACACCCTGACGGTGTATTTGCTGGGATCCCCGGGGGCGCAGGGGTCTTTTTCCATCCCCGGTATCGCCTACAACCTGCCGTTGCAGGAAACCCGCCCTGGCCAATACGAGGGCAGCTACACCTTCCGCAGCCAAGACCGGGCCTCGGAAGCGCCGGTGTTCGCCCGTCTGGAGCGGAATGGGCTGGTGACCCTGGTGCAATTGCCGGACAAAACCATCAGCATTGGGCAGGTGACCGACACCACCTTCCCCACCATCAGCGACCTGGCCCCGCCCAACGGAGCGGTGACCGACAACCCGCGCCCCGCCATCTCCGCCCGCTTTCAAGATGACCAGGGGATCGACCTCAATAGCTTTACCCTGCTGGTGAACAATGTAGATGTCACTGCCCAAGCCCAGCTCAGCCGCACCGGCTTCGCCTATACCCCAGCCGAGCCGCTGCCCAGCGATCGACCGACCTTGATTGCCGTTCAAATTGCCGATACTAGCGGCAACACTGCCATCCAGCAGTGGTCTTTCCAGGTGCGGGCCGCCCAGCCCACACCCACTCCAACACCCACACCCACGCCGACCCCGACACCCACACCTACCCCTACTCCAGAACCCACGCCCACGCCCACGCTGACTCCAATACCTACCCCTACTCCAGAACCCACACCCACGCCGAGTCCACAGGCTGGCGGGGAGCCTTCCCCCTCTCCTTCCCCTAGCCCCTAGGGAAAACCCAGTCCAGGCCTTCAACAGGTCTCAATAGTGTTTTAAGGGCCGCCACCCCCTTAACCTCTACTAAATCTAGTGGGCACGAGCTGGTCAGGATGTTAAGGTACTGCCAGTTGTGACTGGACGGGATCCATGAGCTCAGCGTTGCAGCCGTTTTTGCCGTCGTGGCAAAGGGTTGGCTTTGGGTGGCTGGTGAGTGGGATGTTGTGGGCTGCGGCGGCGGCTGCAGTTGTTGCCCAGCAGTTCGAGTTCACTCCTCAAGCTCCTCAGCCGAATCCCGTCCCCACCCTGCCTCTGCTCAGCAACCCGCCCGGCTCCACGGCTCCGCAAGCCCTGCCACCGGTGCCTCAGGTGCCGCAAATGCCGCTCACCGGGGATCCCATCCCACCACCGGGGGATCCGAGCCCGGCCCCAATCCCGGTGGTGCCCGTTCAAGCGGCCCCAGGTGGACAGGCTCCGCCAGGTGAGGCCTACTCCTACCAACGGCGGCCCGACCTCAGTCCAGGGGGGAATCTGGCCGGGGCCGCGCGGGGCGAGCTGCCCGCCGGCACCCGTATTCTCCTCACGGTCTACCGCCCCATCACCTTCCAGCCCTACCAGGCCATTAACGGCAACCTAGAAGTTTCGGAGCCGGTGCTGGATCGCTTTGGCCAGGTGGTGATCCCGGCGGGGAGCGTGGTGTGGGGCACTCTTGAGCCGATCTACCGAGAACTCAAGTTTTCTGGTCGGGAGTCGGAGAGCGCCGATCCCCAAGAGCGGGTCGTCGGCAGCCGCTTTGTGGCGAACCGCCTCACCATCGGCTCTTCCACCTATCTCATTAGAGGCCAGTCTGCACCCCTCCCGGTCGGGTTGGATCGCAACGCCGACGTGGGCACTACCGTCGCCCGTGGGGCGGGCTATGGGGCGGCGGGCGGATTGGCCTTGGGAGTGCTCACGGGGGGATGGGGCTTTTTGCCCATCTTGGCCGGCGGCCTGGCGGGTGCTGCTGCAGGGAGTACCAACATCGACCGGGTGGTGACGCTGCAGCCCAATACGCTGGTGGAGCTGGAACTGAGCGAGAGCCTGATCATCCAATAGCCTTGACAAGAAGCCAGCAGGGGCGGGTCGGTAGAGTAGAGAAGATCCCCCCCAAGTTTGCTCCATGGCCCTTTGGACCTACTTCGTGCCCCCCTTAGCTGGGCTGGTGATCGGCTATTTCACCAACGACATCGCCATCAAGATGCTCTTCCGGCCCTATCGCCCCTACCGGGTTTTCGGCTGGCGCATCCCCTTCACCCCCGGCTTGATCCCGCAGAACCAGCCCCGCCTGGCCAAGCAGATTGCCAAGACCATCATGGGATCCCTGCTCACGCCAGAGGAGCTGCACAACTTGGCCCGCAAGCTGCTGCAAACCGAGCGCATGCAGGCAGGGATCCGCTGGCTGCTGGGGGTGGCGCTGGATCGGCTGCAAAACCCTGAGCAACAGCAGCAAACGGCGCAGGTGCTGGCGCGCATCTTGGCCGATCTGTTTAACGAGTCGTTGCCCCGCCTGGTGAAGGTGCTTGCCCGCCAGGAGACCTTTTTGGAGGGGCCGATTAACCAACTGTTCGACCAGGTGCTGCTGGAGCTGCGCCTCAACGCTGAGCAAGCCCGGCAGCTCTCGGAGTGGATCCTGAAGCAGGCGCTGCCCCCCAAGGTGTTGCGGCAGAACCTAGTGGACTTTCTCACCGATCGCAACATCGAATCTCTGGATGAAGAATTTCGCGAGCGGGCCACCGGCTCCTACTGGGTGGTGGCCAACTTGTTTGGCCTCAAAAACGCCCTACTGCGCCTGCGCACCTATTGCCTGGAGGAGCCGGAAGGGGCAGAAGCCATCTTGGAAGATCTGCTCAAAGACATCAACGCCCCCCGCCGCCTGACCGAGATCCTGCAGAACCTCTCCCTGCAAAACCTGCCGGTTTCCGCCGTACGTCAGTTGCGTCGTGCCCTCCGCGATGGGATCCAAGATTACCTGCGCAGCCAAGGGCCAGAGGTTATCAAAGGGCTGGGGGAGAGCATCGATTGGGAAAAAGTGGCCAGCCTGGTGTTGGGTCGCCTGCGCAACTCCAAGGCGTTGATCACCTCCATCGATCAGATCAGCGCCGACCTGGCTTTGATCCTGGAGCGCTACCTGGAGCGGGATCTGGAATCCCTGATGATGCAGGTGATCCCGGTGTTGAACTTGGATCAGGTGATTGCCGACAAAGTGAACGCCACCTCCCCCGCCGACCTGGAGCAGGCCATCCAACAAATTGTGCGCCAAGAACTGCAGGCCATCGTCAACTTGGGGGGGCTGCTGGGTTTTTTGGTGGGCTGTGTGCAGGTGCTGTTTTTGCTGAGGTGACAGCCCCCTTCCCCAGAAAACGGGAGCTTGGATGGGAGTTTTCGCTTCGGTTATGATATTAGAATGCGGTTAACAATTCTCCACACTTCCGATCTCCACGCCAACCTGCATCCCTGGAACTACTTTGCCGGGAGCACCGCAGAGCACGGCTTGGCCAAGCTGGCCACCCTGATCAAGCGCGTGCGAGCAGCCAGCGCGGATCCGGTGTTGCTCATCGACAGCGGCGACACGATCCAGGGATCCCCCTTGGGCACCTACTATGCTCAGGTGGAGCGGGTCTCCCCTCACCCCATGGCCCATACCCTCAACGCCCTCGGCTACGACGCCTTCACGCCGGGCAACCACGACTTTAACTTTGGGCCCCAGGTCCTGCAGGATTTTGTGAGCGATCTCCGCTGTCCCACCCTGTGCGCTAACATCCTCCGCCAAAATGGGGATCCCCTGTTTCGGCCTTATCTAATCCGAGAAGTGGCCGGGATCCGTGTCGGCCTGCTGGGGCTGACCACCCCCCGCATCGACACCTGGGAGCGGCCCGACTACATCGCGGGGCTGCGCTTTGCCCCCCTGCTGGAAACTGCCCAGCACTACCTGTCGCTGCTGCGGCCCCAGGTGGACGTGTTGGTGCTGATTCTGCACAGCGGCCCCAGCCAATTGCCCCCTTTGCGCACCCCAGAGCACTGGCACAACCCGGATCGCTCCGGCTGGACCAGCAACAAAAGCCTGAGGGGGGAAAACGAGCTGCTGGCCCTGGCAGAGCTGGAGGGCATTGACGTCATTCTCTCCGGCCATACCCATCAGACCATCGCCGGCCTGGGGGGGGCCAAGGCCCTGGTGGTGCAGCCCGGCTACTGGGGCAGCCACCTTTCCCACGTGTCTTTGGAGCTGGAGCGCCACGGCGGACGCTGGCAAGTTGTCGGGAAAACCGCCCAGTTGCTGGCTGCAGAAGGGATCCATCCCGATCCCGAACTCCTGGCCCTGACAGAGCCCTATCATCAGGCCACCTTGCGCTACATCCGTCAGCCCATTGGGCAGGCCCGTTGTGCCTACCGCGGTGGGCTGGCAGCCCGGTTGGGGGCCAATCCCCTAGCAGAGCTCCTGCATCAGGCCCAATTGCAGGCGGTACGGGAGGCCAGCCTCTCGGCGGAGCTCTCCCTGGTCAACATCTGCAGCAGTGCCGGCCTGGCAGCGGGCCCCATCTTTTTGCAAGACGCCTACAGCCTCACCGTTTACGACAACACCCTCTGCATCTTGGAGATCACCGGCGACATCTTGCGACGCGCTCTTGAGCAGACGGCTGGGTATTTTCGCCAATTGGATCCCGATCATCTTCCCCCCGATCCTGCTGCCGTCGTGGCCCCCGAAGCACGAGGCTACACCTTCGACCTTTACCACGGCATCGACTACTGCTTCGATCTCACCCGCCCCGTAGGCGAGCGCTTGGTGACCTTACAATTTCGCGGCCAACCGGTGCAGCCGGATCAGACCTTTCGCCTGGCCATCAACCACTACCGCGCCGGCGGTGGGGGGGGCTACAGCATGTTCCAAGAAGCCCAAACCCTCTGGATCTCCGCCGACAGTATCCGCGACTTTCTCGCCCGCCACATTCACACCCATTCCCCCATCCAGCCCATCTACAGCCACAACTGGCACCTCATTCCCAACTTGGCCGAGATCTACTTTCCCCAGTGTTTGGGCCAGCCTCAGGACAGCTTGCTGGTAGGCTAGAACAACAGGAACCTTAACTGGCTGGTAGAGGAGTCGGTAGAATACGATCAGCACAGAGCCCAGTTTGGCTAATGGCGGCGATGGTTTTGAGACTGCCAAACTGTGGGCACCCGACGTTACTGCTTATTGCTCACGCTTGTCGACATAACCCATGACTGCTGAAGAGAAGCAACCGATGGCCCCAGAAGATACCTATCCTGAGCTGCAGGAAGAAGAGATCGACGTGGAGGCAGAACTGGAGAAGCTGATTTTGGAAGACAGCGAAGCAGAAGCCGGTGCCTCCTCCGCAGAAGCCGGCACCGAGCCATCTCCAGATCCCGGTGAAGCCCTGAAGCAGCTCCAGCACGAATTGGAAGTCGTCCGCCAGCAGCTCAAAGAAAAAGAAGACGCCTACCTGCGCCTCTACGCCGATTTTGAAAACTACCGGCGGCGTACCCAGCGGGAAAAAGAAGAGTTCAGCCAAAAAGAACGGCAGAAATTTGTGCTGGAGATCTTGCCTGTTGTGGACAGCTTCGAGCGGGCCCAGCACCAGTTGAAACTGGAAACCGACCGCGAGCGGGAGTTGCACAACAGCTACCAGAGCGTCTACCGCCTGCTGGTGGAATCTCTCAAAAAGATGGGGGTCTCCCGCATGAAGTCGGTGGGCCATCCCTTCGACCCCAACCTACATGAAGCCATCGCCCGTCAACCCAGCACCGACTATCCCGAAGATGTGGTAGCCGTCGAATATCAGCCAGGTTATAAGCTGGGGGATTTGGTGATCCGTCATGCCATGGTAGCCGTCTCGGCAGGCAGCCCAAACCCTGCACCCTCTCCCCAAAGCGAGGGGGCCGGCCCCGAAGATACCTCTGCCTCTTCCCAAAGTGCTGCAAACTCTTAGCAAAACTGCTCGCTTGAACCTTGACAAGTAGAGCCTATCTGTCTTCAGAAAGGCTACAGTAAAGCTACGGATGCAGAAGCGCTGCCTGAAGGTTTCTGCGGGATCCTGGGCAGAATGCTTTTAAGATCCGTGGAACTGCGTCCTTGGGTTAAAACTTGGGGCACCGGAAGAGGGGGCTATGGGTAAAGTCATCGGGATTGACCTGGGAACCACCAACAGTTGTGTGGCGGTTTTGGAAGGCGGCCAGCCCGTTGTGATCACCAACGCCGAGGGAGGGCGTACCACCCCCAGCATCGTCGGCTTTGCCAAAAACAACGCCCGCTTGGTGGGCCAACTGGCCAAGCGCCAGGCGGTTACCAACGCGGAAAACACCATCTTCAGCATCAAACGCTTCATTGGCCGCACCTTTGCCGAGACCGAAGAAGAGCGGAAGCGGGTTCCCTACAAAGTGATCCCTGGCCGAGACAACATGGTGGAAGTGGCGGTGCAAGACCGCGCCTACACTCCCCAGGAGATCTCGGCCATGATCCTGCAGAAGCTGAAGGCCGATGCGGAAGCCTATCTGGGGGAGCCGGTGACCCAGGCCGTGATCACCGTTCCTGCCTACTTTACCGATGCCCAACGGCAGGCCACCAAAGATGCCGGCACCATTGCCGGGCTGGAGGTGCTGCGCATCATTAACGAGCCGACGGCAGCCGCCCTGGCCTACGGGCTGGACAAACAAGATCAAGATCTGCGCATCTTGGTTTTCGACTTGGGCGGTGGCACCTTCGACGTCTCGGTGCTGCAACTGGGCAGCGGCGTGTTCGAGGTGCAAGCCACCGCCGGCAACAACCACCTGGGGGGGGATGACTTCGACCAAAGAATTGTCGATTGGCTCACCCGCCAGTTTTTGGAGACGGAAGGGATCGACCTCTCGCGGGATCGTATGGCCTTGCAGCGGATGCGGGAGGCGGCCGAGAAGGCCAAAATTGAGCTGTCCAGCACCCAGGTTACGCTCATCAACCTGCCCTTTATCACCGCCGACGACTCCGGGCCCAAACACCTGGAAGTGGAGCTGACCCGCGCCAAGTTCGAGGAGTTGGTGCGGGATCTGGTGGAAGCTACTGTCGAGCCTACAGAACAGGCGCTGCGGGATGCCGGCCTCTCCCCTGAGGATATCGACCGTGTGCTCCTGGTGGGTGGCTCTACTCGCATTCCCGCCGTTCAGGAGAAGATTCGGCAGATCTTCAAAAAAAACCCGGATCGCTCCGTCAACCCGGACGAGGCAGTGGCCCTTGGCGCCGCCATCCAGGCAGGGGTGATGGGAGGAGAGGTGAAAGATCTGCTGCTGCTGGATGTGATCCCCCTCTCGATTGGGGTGGAAACGCTGGGGGGCGTCTTCACCCGCATCATCGAGCGCAACACCACCGTCCCCACCAGCAAAACCCAAATTTTCTCCACCGCCACCGATGGCCAGAGCGTGGTGGAGATTCACGTCCTGCAGGGGGAGCGGGCCATGGCCAAAGACAACAAGACCTTGGGCCGCTTTCAACTGACCGGGATCCCGCCGGCTCCCCGTGGGGTGCCCCAGATCGAAGTCTCGTTTGACATCGATGCCAACGGGATCTTGAAAGTCTCAGCTCGTGAAAAGGGGACGGGAATCGAGCAAAGCGTCAAGATCACCAACAACGGCGGCTTGAGCAGCAGCGAGATCGAGCGGATGCGCCGAGAAGCGGAAGCCTATGCCGAAGAAGATCAACGCCGGCGGCAGTTGGTGGAAGCCCGTAACCAGTCGGACAGCCTGCTCTACAACTACGACAAAACCCTGCAGGAGCACGGCAATCGCCTCAGCGAAGCTCGAATCCAGCGGGGGGCTCAGGTGGCGGGCAGATTGAGGGCATTGCTGGCAAATGATAACGTAGACTTAGCAACTTTACGGAACGCAATGGAAGAGCTGCGGGCTGTTCTTCTGGAGATGGGTGGCGAGATCTACGGAGCTCGCTAGGGATTCTCGGAGACAGCTCTTCTTTGGCCTCGGTGGCTTGTAGGCTTGCTTTGGTTGTGTTGCCCGACAAGTTGTGTCTCAAGCATGTTTGATCTTTGCATCTTTAATTTTTTCTGAAGCGCTTCTATGGCTCGTGACTACTACGAAATCTTGGGGGTTAGCCGCGACAGCTCCAAAGAGGAGATCAAGCGCGCCTATCGACGATTGGCTCGCAAGTACCACCCGGATGTCAACAAAGAGCCAGGTGCGGAGGAGCGCTTCAAGGAGATCAACCGTGCCTATGAGGTGCTCTCCGACAGCGAGCTGAAAGCCCGCTACGACCGCTTTGGAGAGGCGGGCTTGGGAGGGGCCGCCGCGGCAGCGAGCGGATTCCAGGATTTTGCGGGGATGGGTGGCTTTGCCGATATTTTCGAGAGCTTTTTCACCAACTTTGCGGGGGTGGGAGCCGGCTATGGCCGCAGCCGCAATGGGCCGGTACGGGGGGATGATCTGCGCTTTGACCTGAAATTGGAGTTTCTTGAGGCCATCTTCGGGGGCGAAAAGCAAATTCGCATCAGCCACCTAGAAGTCTGCAATGTCTGCGGGGGCAGTGGCGCCAAGCCCGGCACGGAGGTCAAAATCTGTCCCACCTGTGGTGGCGCTGGTCAGGTGCGGCGGGCCACCCGCACCCCGTTTGGCAACTTTACCCAAGTCTCGGTTTGTCCCACCTGTGGTGGCAGTGGTCAGGTGTTGGAGGAGCCCTGCTACAACTGCAATGGCGAGGGCCTGGCCCAAACCACGAAGAAACTGCGCATCAACATCCCCGCCGGCGTGGACAGTGGCACCCGCTTGCGGGTTTCCGGAGAAGGCGATGCCGGTCGGCGCGGTGGCCCGCCCGGAGATCTCTACGTCTACCTGTTTGTGGAGCCGGATCCGGACTTTCAGCGCGATGGCCTGACCATCCTCTCGGAGGTGCGGGTGAGCTATCTGCAGGCCATTTTGGGGGCCAAAGTCTCGGTGCCCACCGTGGACTCAAAGGCTGGCTTGGAGGAAGAGGTGGAGCTGACCATTCCCGCCGGATCCCAGCCGGGCACGGTGCTGACCCTGGAAGGTAAGGGGGTGCCTCGCATCGGCAACCCAATGTCGCGGGGCGACCACAAAATCACCCTGGTGGTGGAAATTCCCACCCGCATCAGCTCAGAAGAGCGGGAATTGCTGCTGCGCTTGGCTGAGCTGCACGGAGAACGCATCAACAAGCGGGATGGTTTCTTGGGCGGGTTGTTGCGCGGGCTGGCCCAGATGCCCGGCAACCGGGAGCGTGAGGAAGAATGACGCCAGAGGCTGTTTCATTGCAAGAGGTCAAGCTCGTCCTTGACCAGCGCGGGATCCCTTGCCCCCTCAACTACGTACGGGCGAAGCTGCGGCTGGAACGCATGGCCCCTGGAGAGCTGTTGGAGCTGTGGCTGGATGCAGGAGAACCCCTGGAGCAAGTGCCCAACAGCCTGGCGATGGCCGGGCATCGGATCGAGGGGCAACAAGCTACGCCTGAGGGGCATCACATCCTCTGGGTGCGCCGCGGGGACTTGACATGAGCCACCTGAGCCGGAAGGGATCGGGACAGGCTGCCCAAGAGGGGGAGCAGGGATCCACCTATACCGGCTGGGTGCGAGCGGCGCAGGCCAACTTTTACCGTGTGCGCATTGATCCGGCCTTGGCCGCCCTTTTTCCGGAGATCCCAGCTCAGTTCCCGGCCCAAAAGCCCATGCCGGCGGAGCTCCTCTGCACAGCTCGGGCCAAGCTCAAAAAAATGGGGCAATCGGTGATGGTGGGAGACTGGGTAGAGGTGGGCTTGCCGCCGGCTGCCGACTCTCTCTGGCCGGAGCGAGGGGTGATCGAGGCGATCTGGCCGCGGCGCACTCAACTCCCTCGACCGGCTATTGCCAATGTGACCCAAGTTCTGGTGGTGGTGGCCCTGGCCGAGCCGGATCCCGAGCCCAACGCCCTCAGCCGTCTGCTGGTGCAGGCTGAGGCCAGCCAACTGCGGGTTCAAGTGGTGTTGAACAAATGCGACCGCGTGGATCCGGGGGTGGCGGCAACTTGGGTGGATCGCCTGCAGAGGTGGGGATATGAGCCTTTGCTGGTGAGCGCCCACACCCAAGCTGGGATCCCCCAGTTGCAACGGTGTTGTCGAGATCAGATCTCGGTGGTAGTAGGCCCTTCCGGAGTGGGCAAATCCAGTCTGCTCAATCGGCTGTTGCCAGACGTTCGGCTGGCTACTCAGGCCGTCTCCAGGCGCTTGCGTCAGGGTCGGCACACCACCCGCCATGTGGAGCTGTTTCCCTTGCCAGAAGGCGGTTGGATCGCCGATTCGCCCGGATTCAATGCCGGCGAAGGGATCCCGCCGGTTCATCCTTTGCAACTGATACGGTGCTTTCCAGAAGTCAGGGATCGCTTGGGCACCTGTCAGTTTCGCGATTGCCTGCACGATCGAGAGCCGGGCTGCGGGCTCCGAGATCTGGATTGGGAACGACGGACTTTCTACTTGCAGCTTTTGCAAGAGGCCCAGTCTGGCCAGAATTGCGCGAAAGGCCCATCTCGCCAGCAGGAGCAGGCCGTTGATGGATGGCGTGCCTTTGATTTGAACTACAGTCGTTTCAAATGGCAATGAAACGGTTCGTTCCGTCGCTCTTCCCTCCCCTAGAGGGCGAAGGTAGCACCTCTTCGCCTGAGAGAGTTGGCGGGTCTTCCACCAGTTCCGGCGCCCGTCCTGCCCGGTCGTTGAAGGTTACTAAAATGGGGCCAGTCGAAGGGAAAAATCATGCAGTATCGCAGATTTGGGCGTACCGAGCTGTCTATGCCTGTACTGAGCTGTGGCGGCATGCGTTATCAGCACAGTTGGCAAGACACTCCTTGGTCAGGGATCCCAGCAGCAAGCCAGCAGAACCTGGAAGCGACGATCCGCCGGGCCCTGGAAGTGGGCATCAACCACATCGAAACTGCCCGCGGCTACGGCACCTCTGAGATGCAGTTGGGCCGCATTTTGCCTCTTTTCCCCCGGCAAGATCTGATCGTGCAAACAAAAATTGGCCCCAGCGCCGATCCGAAGCAGTTCCTGGCCAAGTTCGAACAATCGATGAGCTACCTGAACCTCGACCATGTGGATCTGCTGGCCATCCACGGATTGAACACCTGGGAAGATTTGGAGCACAGCCTGCGTCCAGGAGGGTGCCTGGAGGTGTGTCAGCGTCTGGTGCGACAGGGGCGGGTGCGTTTCGTCGGCTTCTCCACCCATGGGCCGACGGAGTTGATTGTGGAAGCCATCCAGTCGGGGGGCTTTGATTACGTCAACCTGCACTGGTATTTTGTCAACCAGACCAACTGGCCAGCCATTGAGGCTGCCGCCCGGCAAGACATGGGGGTATTCATCATCAGCCCCTCAGACAAAGGGGGCAAGCTTTACGATCCGCCCGCCAAGCTGGTGCAGTTGTGCCAACCTCTCAGCCCAATGGTCTTCAACGACCTGTTCTGCCTGTCCCATCCACAGGTTCACACCCTCAGCATTGGAGCAGCTCGACCCAGCGATTTTGATGAGCACCTGCGGGCGGTGGAGCTGTTGGATCGGGCTGATGAGCTGTTGCCACCGATCCTGGCCCGCCTAGAGCAAGCTTTGATCGAGCAGGTGGGAGAACACTACGCCAAAACTTGGCACCAGGGCCTGCCTCGCTACGACCAAACCCCTGGACAGGTGAATATCCCATTTATTCTGCTGTTGCGCAATTTGGCCTTGGCCTATGACTTGGTGGACTATGCCAAAAGCCGTTACAACCTGTTGGGCAATGCCGGCAGTTGGCTCCCCGGCCAACGGGCAGACCAAGTGGATGCGGAAGCCCTACGGCCCTGTCTCATCCACAGCCCCCACCGCGACCGGATCCCGGCCTTGTTGCAAGAAGCCCATCGCCTGCTCTCTGGAGCCGAGGTGAAGCGGCTATCTCAGAGCCAACGTGTCCAGGGATCCTGACTGTCTGGGCTGCTGGAACGACAACAGCTGATCGGAGCGGCGGGATTTGAACCCACGACCCCCACTACCCCAAAGTGGTGCGCTACCAAGCTGCGCTACGCCCCGACGCACTGAACAGGTGGAAGTTCAGGAAGCGCCTAGTTAGTCTAGCATTGGATCGCGGCCAGAGTTAACCCCAAGCTGTGGGATCCTGCGGAAACCATGCTAGCTTGGTTAGGCTGCTAAAAAACACACGCCTGAACCACCGGGTGTCCTTACAGCCTTTTTGCGGTTTGCTGCAACAGCACCGGAGTTCCTCGCCAATTGGGGCAGAGCGCTCTGGGAGTGAATGTGCAGGAACCGTCAGGAAGGTCGTAGCTGGGATCCGTTCGGGCGGAGGCTAACCCGTAGGAGATGAAAAACTCATGAGCGTAGTCAGTTTGCCTCAACTGTTGGAGGCGGGGGTTCACTTTGGGCACAAGGCCAGCCGTTGGAACCCGAAGATGCGGCCCTACATCTTTACCGAACGGAACGGCATCCACATTATCGATTTGGTGCAGACGGCCCGTTATCTGAACGAAGCCTACGAGTATGTGCGGGATGCTGCCGACAGGGGTTGGCGCTTCCTGTTCGTCGGCACCAAACGGCAAGCTGCTGGGATCGTCGCTCAAGAAGCTCGTCGCTGTGGCAGCTACTACGTCAACCAGCGCTGGCTGGGGGGTATGCTCACCAACTGGGCCACCATCAAAACCCGCATTGACCGCCTCAAAGAAATTGAGGAGATGGAAAGCAGTGGTCTTTTGGATCGCCTGCCCAAACAAGAGGCCAGCCGTCTGCGGCGAGAGTTGGCCAGGCTGGAAAAGTACTT
The DNA here is from genome assembly GCF_047502715.1 of Synechococcus sp. H55.10. Classification (NCBI taxonomy): domain Bacteria; kingdom Bacillati; phylum Cyanobacteriota; class Cyanophyceae; order Synechococcales; family Synechococcaceae; genus Synechococcus; species Synechococcus sp. H55.10. Next base: position 25,219 of record NZ_JANSJJ010000014.1, on the reverse strand, counting down.
GGGCGGCATTAAAACCATGCGCAAGCTCCCCGATGCGGTGATCATTGTCGATCAGCGGCGAGAAGCCAACGCCATTCAGGAGTGTATCAAGCTTAACATTCCCATCATCTCTCTGCTGGACACCAACTGTGACCCCGACCTCAGCGACATCTTTATCCCCTCTAACGACGATGCCATTCGAGCGATTAAGCTGATTGTAGGCAAGCTGGCCGACGCCATCTACGAAGGGCGGCATGGGCAGCTCGACACTGTCGAAGAGGATGAGTACGAGTACGAAGGGGCTATGGATCTGGACGACGACACTCTGGAGGATGCAGAGGACGAAGAAGGAGAAACTGACGAAGACTAGAGCAGGGGCAGGGATCCCATGCGCTCTGGGCGTTTCCCTGCCCGTCTTCTCTCCAGAAGCTCGTATTCTTGAATCTAGGCTTACAATTTTGCCCAAGCTTACTCGTTCTCACTCCCATTCGGCCACGTCCTTCTCGTTCTTTCATTCGAGGAACCCTCATGAGTATTGATGCCAAAGTTGACGCCAAGCTGGTCAAAGAGCTGCGCGAAAAGACGGGCGCAGGCATGATGGACTGCAAAAAAGCCCTGGAAGAGTCGGGGGGCGACATGGACAAAGCCATCACCTGGCTGCGACAGAAAGGGTTGGCGGGGGCAGCCAAAAAGGCCGGTCGCGTCGCGGCAGAGGGAGTAGTCGATAGCTACATCCACTTCGGCAATCGGATTGGTGTGCTCGTAGAGGTGAACTGCGAGACGGATTTTGTGGCCCGCAACGAAGATTTTAAGAAACTGGTGCAAGACATCGCCAAGCAAATTGCCGCCTGCCAAAACGTAGAGTACGTCAGCGTTGACCAGATCCCTGCCGAGGTGGTGGAGCGGGAAAAAGCCATCGAAATGGGCAAAGAGGATCTGGCCAACAAGCCGGAGAACATACGCGAGAAGATCGTGCAGGGCCGCATCGAGAAGCGCCTGAAGGAGTTGTCTCTGCTGGATCAGCCCTTTATTAAAGATTCCTCGATTACCGTAGAGGAACTGGTGAAGCAGCACATTGCCAAGCTAGGGGAAAACATCCGGGTGCGGCGCTTCGTGCGCTTTGTCTTGGGAGAAGGGATCGAGAAACAGGAAGCGGATTTTGCCGCTGAAGTGGCTGCTCAGGCCGGTCTCAAGCCGGCAGAGCCAGCGCAAGGGGCAGAACCTGTCGCTGACCAAGCTGCTGCCGAGACTACTACTGAGGTGGTTGTTCCTGAACCGGCTGCCGAGAGCAAGCCAGCCAAAAAAGGCTCCAGCAAGAAGAAAAAATAGCTCTATTGCCGATGGATCCCTGAATTCACCCCAGTGGGCGGCAGCAGTGCCACTCTGCTTCTCCCACCATGGCAAGCCGGCTGAGCAGGTTGAGGCTTTCTGGATGGAGTTTCCCTATTTTTTGCCTTGGCACGGCCAACTACAACACGCTAGGGTGACAGGCGGTCATTTTGGATCTTGGGCATGAGCTGTATCCTACGCAATGCGTTGATCCCCACCGGCACAGGCTACGAAACCACAGATGTGCGCATCGAGGGGGAACGGATTGCTGCTATCGATAAAGGGTTACCCGCAACGGGCGCAGACAGCCTAGAACTGGAGGCCAGCAACCAACTCTTGCTGCCGGGCTTTGTCAATGCCCACACCCACTCTTCCGAGCTGTGGCAAAGAGGGATCATCCCGCCCTACCCGCTGGAGCTGTGGCTGGCACAACTGCACGAGTACGCGCCGCCGGATCCGGAAAAGATCTATCTCAGCGCCCTGGCGACGGCAGTAGAGACCCTGCTCAGCGGCGGCACGACGGTAGTGGATCATCTCATCCTCATCCCCGGCCAGGAGCTGGCCACCCTCGAGGCGGCAGTGCGGGCCTACCGAGAAGTCGGGATCCGCGCCTTCATCGGTCCCCTGCTTCAGGATCAGGCCCTCTCCACCTGCCTGCCCGGCGGTTCATCCTTCGCTGGCGAGGCGGCAGCCTATCCCCTGAGCACCTCAGAGGTGCTGGCCCTGGTGGAAGAGGCGGTTGAGAAGTACCACCGCCCGGAAGAGGGCATCACCCTGATGGTGGCCCCCACCGGCATCCAACTCTGTTCTGACAAGCTGTTTGAGGGCTGCGCGGAGTTGAGCCAGAAGTATGACCTCCCCCGCCATGCCCACCTGCTGGAAACCCGCGCCCAGCAGAGGTTGGCCCAGGAAAAGTACGGCTGCAGCGCAGTCGAGCACCTGGAGCGCTTGGGCTACCTAGACCGGAGAACCTCGCTGGCCCACTGCGTCTGGCTTACCGATGCCGATATCGAGATCTTGGCCCGCACCGGCTCTACGGTTGTCCACAACCCCTTGAGCAACCTGCGCCTGGGCAGCGGCATCGCCCCCATCCTCAAGTACCGGCGGGCGGGGGTGAATGTGGCCTTTGGCTGCGATGGATCCGCCAGCAATGACTCCCAGGATCTCTTGGAGGCCATTAAAATCGGCACCATCCTGCACAACATCACGGATCCCGACTACCGCCACTGGATCTCGCCCCGCGAGAGCGTCGAGATGGCCTCCCGCGGTGGGGCCATTGGCCTAGGGCTGGGAGAGAAGCTGGGATCCCTGGAGGTGGGCAAGCAGGCGGATCTGGTGCTTTACGATCTCACCCAACTGTCGCTGTTGCCCCGTACCGATCCCATCGGGCTGCTGGTGCTGGGCCGGCCCACCCAGGTGGTGCACAGCGTCTGGGTTGGAGGGAAACGGGTGGTGGCCAACGGCGAGGTAACGACGGTGGACGTGGCCCAGTTGCGGCAGGAGCTGTTCGAGCACAGCCACTGGGATCCCTTCCGTCGCTCGCAGCAGGCAGCACAACTGGAGGCCCGCTACCGCCAGGTGATGGGTCTGCCAGAATAGCCCTAGAGTTGCCGGGGCCGACCGTGGGAGCAACAGCCGACTGGGCCAGAGCTACCGAGCAGGTGAAGCAGCAGGCGCTGGCGCTGGGCTTTGACAAAGTCGGCATCGCCAGCGCGGCGGATCCCCCTGACTTGGCGGGCTTGCGGGCCTGGCTGGCGGCGGGCATGGCCGCCGACATGGCCTGGATGGCCGATCCCCGGCGAATGGATCCAGAGCGGGTGCTGCCGGGGGTGCAATCTCTGGTCTGTGTGGCCCTCAACTACTACACCCCCATCTGCCACAGTCGGGATCCAGCCAAAGGCAAGATATCCCGCTATGCCTGGGGGCGGGACTACCACCGCGTGCTGGGGCGGCGGCTGAAGCAGCTCCACCTCTGGATGCAAACTCAGTTCCCGGATTATCGAGGCCGATTCTATGTGGATACCGGCCCGGTGGCGGAAAAGCCCTGGGCCATGCGGGCGGGCTTGGGCTGGATCGGCAAAAACGGCCTCTTGCTCACCCGCGAGTACGGCTCCTGGGTTTTCCTGGGGGTGATCTTGACAACTCTCCCCCTGCTTCCCGACCGTCCCCATACTGCCCACTGCGGCACCTGCAGCCGCTGCCTGGAAGCCTGCCCCACCCAGGCCATCGTCAGCCCAGGGGTGGTGGATTCCCGCCGCTGCATTGCCTACCACACCTTAGAGAGCCATGCTGAGCGGATCCCTGCCGAAATTGCCCAGAACCTGCACAATTGGGTGGCCGGCTGCGACATCTGCCAAGAGGTCTGCCCTTGGAACCAGCGCTTTGCCCGCCCCAGCTGGATCCCGGATTTTCAGCCTTACCCTTGGAACGTTGCCCCCGATCTCCAAGAACTGGCGCGGCTCGGCGACGAGGAGTTCGACCGCCGCTTCCCCGCCTCTGCCCTGCGCCGCCTCAAGGCCCACCGGCTGCGCCGCAACGCCCAAGCTGCTCTCCGAGCCCATCCCACCTCTGCAGCCTGCAGCAACGATTTGGAAGCCCTCTCTACCTAATTTGGATATCCTTTTCCAACAGGATCTGGGGATCCCTACCCTTGGGCCTGAGCCGGCACCGGAAAACGGTGGGGCTGTTGTCTCCGGGCCGGGGACGCAAGCCGGCATACACGTCTTACCCTCTTTCTTGGGATCCCAGTGCTGGGCTGAAGAGCGTCAGGCGTCCACGCCCTAGCACCTCCTATTGGTTTCCCTCTTCTCAGACCCTAACCCTGCATGGATAACGATTACGAAGACTATTACCCCGGCTACCGGCAGGCCAACAGCTACAACCTACTGCAATCTGGGTGGAAGCCCCTGTACCGCCATTTCGATGCCGAGTATTTCTGGCAACTGGCGATGCGGGATCCCTGGGCGTTGGCCGAGAAATTTTTGGATGTGTGCAGCGATGTTGCCAATGCGGTAGGACGTAGAGAGTACAGCCCGCTGGCCAACTTTCTCAACTTATTTTCAGAGAATACCCGTTACGAGATCGAAGAGTTTTGGAATAGCATCACCCCACCTCTGCCCGGCCCCGACTATGCAGTATTTCAAGATCAGCTCTCCACGGAGACGCCGATTCGGCAGCAGGTGAGCCGGGATCAAATTCCCATCGATTACGTTCTAAGGCGCCTGCAGGAAATGACCGTTCTCAGAGTTTTGGCGCATCTGGGGCGACCGGCGCAGATCGTGCAATTCTATATGGAGCGCTACTTCTACTATCCGGTCGAGCGTTTCAGCAGTTGGGAGGAAATCAGCAGCCCGGGCACCACCTATGCCTTCTGGCCAGAGCACCAGATTTGGCTGCAAGTTCAGACCGCCTATCACAACCGCCGCCGCTACACCCTGCTGGGCGTGGATCTCAGGCCCTTAATTCGCAAGGTTACTTACAATCTGGCGGTGATGGTGAGCGGCTACCAAAGCCGGATCGGGCAAGTCTACAGCCCCTATCCAATCAGTTCTTTTCCCGCTGAAATTCAGGCCTTTACCGATCAAGTTCAACAGCAGATTCTACAGCAGGAGCGATTGGCGGTCTTGGTGCACGGGATCCCAGGTACGGGTAAAACGGCCTGGACGCAAGCGGTGGCCCACGAGCTGCTGGTGCCCCTGGGCTATGTGGTGTTTATCTTGGATCACGAAGCCGTACAGGAGTTCATCGCGCCCCCCTACCTGGAGCGGGTCTGCTTGATCATCAACGAAGCCGATAACCTCGCCCAAGACCGAGCCAGCGAGGTGGCCCAGCAGAGCACCAAAACCGAACGCATCCTCAGCCTGCTGGATGGCACCCTTCACCAAAGCGTGCTCGATCCCGATTATCTCGACTGCAGGCAGAGGCTGGTGGTGTTGATGACCTGCAACACGACCGAGCGCCTGGATCCGGCCGTTTTGCGCAAAGGGCGGGTGGACTTGATCCAAGAGTTTACCCACCGCTTTGTTTGAGCTGTGTCGGCATCTACCTGGTTTAGCCGCTGGGGCCAATCTTCGACTTGGGTCGGGCTTGGGTGGGCTAGGTAGCCCGCAGTTGAACCGGCATGACCAAATAGCAGAGGCGCGTCGCTCCAATCGGCTTCCAGATGGCCGGCTGGGTGGCGCCGTTCAGCTCCAGGCTCACCTGCTGGGTCTGAAACACCTTAAGGGCGTCCAGCAGGTAGCGCACATTAAAAGCCAGCTCCAGGTCAGGGCCGGACATCTGTACCGGCAGAGATTCCTCGCCACTGCCCACATCGGGCGCCTCGGTGCTGATGCGTAGGGTTTGGGTTGCCTCAGAAAGGCTGAACTTGATGATGTCGTTCCGCTGGGCAGCCAGCACCCCCACCCGCTCCAAGGACTCGATCAAAGGCCGACGCTCCAGGGTCACATGCCGCTCAAACTGCCGCGGGATCAGGCGATTGTAGTCGGGATATTGGCCTTCCAACAGGCGGCTGGTGATCCGCTGTTGGCACTGGGCGCCAGGGGGCAGAACAAATTGCACCTGGGATCGGTCAAACCGCAATTCCACCGTCGATGTCGCAGTCTGTGCGGCGAGGATGCGCTCCAACTCTCGCAAAGTACGAGCAGGGATGGTGAAATCCAACCCCAGGTTGGCCACCACCGGGATCCCGTCTGCCTCCACCTGCACCATGGCCAGACGATGCCCGTCGGTGGCCGCAAACTCTAAGCAAGGGGGATCCCCCGCCAAGAGCTTGACATGAACCCCCGTAAGCACCTGCTTGGTCTCATCCCCAGAGGCCGCAAAGAGGGTTTGGCCGATCCCTTGCAACAGGCTCTCGATGGGCAGCTCCAGGGCCTGAGCTGCTGCGCCTTCCTGCCCCGCCAGATCGCCATCCGCAGCGGCGGCACGAAGCGGTATCTCCGGCAAGGTGGGGTATTCTTCAGCCGACATGCCCCGCACTTGGTACTGGCCGGCTGCCGACGTGAGAATCACAGGGGCACCCTCCTGGGCTTGGTTGCTCACCCTAAGACTCATCGGGCCGCTGGGCAGACGGCTGACGATATCGCCGAGCAACTTGGCAGGCAGAGTGATGCGACCGGATCCCTTCACCTGCGCCTCGAACTCGCTGCGAATACACAAGTTCAAGTCAAAGGCGGTCAGGGCAACCCGTTGAGTTTCCCCGCTCGCCTCCACCAAGACATTGGCCAAAACCGGCAGGGCAGGGCGGCTGGCAACCGCTCGTCCAACGGAAGCGAGGTGGTGGCTGAGATCGGCTTGCTCACAGGTAAAGCTGAAGCCATTTTGGGACAGGTCGGCAGCCTCATCAAAGCGGCTCTCCCCACCATAGGGGCCGCCAGCCTTGCCGCTGCGCCGGGCCAGCGCGAACGACTCGGTTTCCAGTTCTCGATCCACAGGACGTTGAGCTTGCACCATGGGGAGCACTTGAGGGCTGCACAGGCACATCCTACACCGACTGCCCCGATCGGATCCTGCCTTGCCAAGACGAGTTTTGCAAAAAAATTTTCTCGCGCGCGCGGGATCAAGCTAGAAACCACGATCCCTATCTAATTTAATTTTTTGATCTAGTAGTAGTAGGGGCTGTGGAAACTGTGGAAAGTGATCGCCAACCCCTTGCGCCATCAGCCTTTGAGCTTATTCCCCACTTGTGGAAAAACTGTGGATAACTTGGCCGTTTTTCCACAGGGTATTTATACCTGTTAATAACTTGGGGGGTTTTTCCACAGGTTTTCCACAGGTTTTTGGGGTTTTTCCACAGGTTTTCCACAGGCTGAAGGGATGCAAATGTTGCTATTTCCTGACAAATTCATAAAACTTAACACACGATCAGCGTGAAATCCCCTAACGTAGTGAGTCCTCCCCCTAAATATGGCTGGGGACTCCACCGGAGCTTGGGCAGGCTTCGCTGGATTTCCACAGCTTTTCCACAGGCTGGCGAAGAGAGCCTGGATCTTGCCTTTTGGCTTGATCGGCTCTGCTTGGCTGCCGGTGAGCTTGCAGGTACTCTTGGCAGGACAGCCAAGACTAAAGGCGGTAGGGATCGGGACGGGACAACACCTGACCCAGAGCAGGGGATCCAGTTGCGAGGGGATGGCGTCAAGAACCCGTAGCAGCGGAGGGTCAGGTGTAGGTCAACGGGATCCATTCTGGTAATGGCGGGAGCGCAGCACGAGCACGTCAGAAAGCTGGCGCAGTTGATTCTGAATTTGGGTCAGTTGCTTTTTGTCGCGCACATCGATACAGAGATCGATTAGGGCAGTGCGGTTGGCAAAAGTTTGTACCTTGGCGTTGCGAACATTGATGCTCTGATCCGACAGGCGGGACAGGATATCCCGCAACACCCCGACGCGGTCGATGACTTCCAGATGCAGTTCTACCGGGTAAATCTGAGCATTTTGCTGCAGTTGCTCTTCATTCCAGCGCACCGGCACCAAGCGTTCTCCCGAAACCTGGGCCACCCGCGGGCAGTCCCGATGATGGATGCTAATGCCTTTGAAGCGGGTGACCACGCCCAAGATCGGATCCCCGGGCAGCGGGTTACAACACTTGGCCAACTGGTGTTTCAGGCCCTCCACCCCCAAAATGGGGGACTGGGATTTGCGGGAGCCAGAAGCCGCCCCAGGCCGCGGCAACAACAGCTTGGATCCCTCGATCGCTCCTGCCTCTGTGGGGGGAGAGACTGCCGGTTTGCTGACCTCCTGCAGCCGATGGAGCACCAGCGTGGGGGTTGTCTCGCCATAGCCGAGAGCCGCCAACAAATCCTCTACGCTGGCGTAGTTGAGCTTCTCGGCCACCTTTTGCATCCGCTCGGATTTGAGCAGGGCATCAAAGCCCGTTTTGCCCAGCTCCCGCTCCAGCAAATGCCGACCCCGGGCGATGTTTTGCTCGCGATTCGAGCGCTTAAACCATTGGCGAATGCGATTGCGGGCCGAGCTGGTGGCAACAAAATTGATCCAGTCCAAGCTGGGATGGGCATTTTTGTGCGTGATGATCTGCACAATATCCCCATTGCGCAGGCGGGTATCCAAAGGCACGATCTTGTTGTTGACCCGCGCCCCCGCACAGTGATCCCCAACTTCGGAGTGGATGCGATAGGCGAAGTCCACCGGACAGGATCCCTGCGGCAAAGCCAGCAAATCCCCTTTGGGCGTGAAAACGTAAACCTCGCTCTCAAACAAGTTCTCGCGAATGGTCTCCAGATACTCTTTGTCGTCTTTGAGGTCGTTTTGCCACTCCAGTAGCTGCCGCAGCCAGGTAAAGCGCTCCTCGTCCGGCCTAACGGTGGTGCTGCCAGCCTCCTTGTACTTCCAGTGGGCGGCGATCCCGTACTCGGCCACGCGGTGCATCTCTTCGGTGCGGATCTGCACCTCCACCGGTCTTCCCTGCGGGCCGATCACCGCCGTATGCAAAGATTGGTAGCGATTGGCCTTGGGCAAGCCAATGTAGTCTTTGAAGCGCCCAGGGATAGGGCGGAAGCAGTTGTGAACGACCGCCAGCACCCGATAGCACTCGCTGTTGGTCTGCACGATTACCCGCACTGCCGAGAGATCGTAAATCTCGTGAAATTCTTTGCGCTGCTGCTGCATCTTGCGGTAGATGCTGTACAGATGTTTGGGCCGCCCGCTGATCTCAAAATGTTCCAGCCCCGCTTGGATGAGGTTTTGACGCAGCTCTTCGATAAAAGCTTGGATCTCCGCCTCTCGCTCGGCGCGCTTGGCGTTGACCAATTCCTGGATCTTTCGGTAGGCTTCGTAATCCAAATACTTAAAAGCCAGATCCTCCAGCTCCCACTTGAAATGCCAGATCCCCAGTCGGTTGGCCAGAGGGGCAAAAATTTCCATCGTTTCGGCCGCAATTTGCCGTTGCTTGCTGGGGGAGAGGTACTGCAGCGTGCGCATGTTGTGTAAGCGATCCGCCAGCTTGACCACGATGACTCGAATGTCTTTGGCCATGGCCACAAACATGCGGCGGAAATTTTCGGCCTGCTGCTCGGTTTTGCTGGAGAAATTGAACTTAGAAAGTTTGGTAACTCCCTCTACCAGTAGGCGAACTTCTGAGCCGAATTCGGCTTCCAGCGCCTCTAGGGTGACCTCTGTATCTTCGACAACATCGTGCAAAAGGCCCGCTGCCACCGTCACCGCATCTCCCCCCAGCTCTCGCAGGAGCGTAGCCACGGCTACTGGATGGGCAATGTAGGGATCCCCTGATTTGCGTTTTTGGCCCTGATGCAAACAATAGGAAAACTCAAAGGCACGGCGCAGCAGATCGGCTTCTTCAGCCGTGTAGGGCCGCAGCCCATCGCCGGGATCCTCAGCACCGGAAAGCAAAGCGCGCAGCCATCCCGGCACCTCAAAGTCGAGGCTGTTTAGGTCAAGACCTCTATCTGAGGTGGCAAGGACAGCAGTCTGACCCATGTGAACCCGGAGAAACAGGATGTTTAATTACTGACTATAGTTCATCCAGCTCGACCGCCAACAGATTGGAGAGAGAAAAAATACCGGATAAAAAGCGAAGCGCCGGCGAGCCGCCGACGCTGCCTGCTGGATATCCTCAGCAGAGCGAGATTAGTCTTCGCCCCATTCCTCGCAATCGCCGATTAAATCGCAGAGGGGATCCGAGGGGCAGTAGTCTTGCAGCTCCAACTCCTGGGCAATTGCCTGCCACTCCCGCTGTGGGAAAAAAGGCTGCAGGTGGGAAATGGCTTCAGAGCGGCGCAGAACCCCCTCCCGGATGAGGCGACGAGCTTCCTCCTGAATAGCCTCAACCGCATAGTGGGTGGCTTGTAAAGTGGGCATGGCTTAACCTACAGGTGGGATGAATGGGATGCACCGGAGGGCCAGAAGGAATCTGGACTTGCCTGGCCATCTCCATCATAGAACTGGGTCTCGTTTCGTAGCAAGAGATACAACTTTGTAGTGCAGATAACTGTAGGGATAACCCGCACCTGCCTGAAAGACCATGCCACACTGGATCCCAACCCTTCCAACAGCAGCACCTATGGATCCCTGTCTGATCCCTGTCAAGCTTCCCCACGGCTCCTACGACATTCTCATCCAGTCCCCCGCAGGTTCCGGCGGCCACAGCCTCAGCCAGTTGGGATCCCAGATGCGAGCTTTGGGGCTAGCCGGCAAGGCGCTGGTGGTGAGCCATCCGGGTATTGTCAAGCATTTTGCCGAAAAGTTGATGCAAGGGTTGCAGCAAGCCGGGTTTGCCGCTCATCTTTTTCTGTTGCCCGCCGGCGAGCGCTACAAGACCCTGCGCTCCGTGGCCAAGATCTACGATGCTGCCTTGAGCTTTGGCCTGGAGCGCTCTTCCACCCTCGTGGCCCTGGGAGGCGGGGTAATCGGGGATATGGTGGGGTTTGCTGCCGCCACCTGGCTGCGCGGGATCCCTTGGGTGCAGGTGCCCACCTCGCTTTTGGCCATGGTGGATGCGGCCATCGGCGGCAAGACCGGCGTCAACCATCCCGGCGGGAAAAACCTAATTGGGGCCTTCTACCAGCCGCGCCTGGTGTGGATCGATCCAACGGTGTTGCAGACCTTGCCCCGGCGGGAATTTACCTCTGCCCTGGCGGAAGTGATCAAATACGGCGTCATCCAGGCTGCCGACCTGTTTGAGTTTTTGCAAGACCGGCCCAAGCTGAGCCGCTATGCCGACTTTGCTCCCGCCGACCTGCACTATCTGCTGCGCCGCTGTGCCGAGTGCAAAGCCTGGGTGGTACAACAGGACGAACGAGAGGGGGGCCTGCGGGCCATCCTCAACTACGGCCACACCCTCGGCCATGCCCTGGAAGCCGTTACCGGCTACCGCCGCTACCTGCACGGGGAGGCCGTTGCCATCGGCATGGTGGCTGCGGGGGAGATCGCCCGTCGCCTGGGGTGGTGGAGCGCGACTGAGGCCGAGCGGCAGCGACGCCTTATCGAAAGGGCAGGGCTGCCCAGCCACTGGCCCGCCGGGATCCCTTGGGAGGCGGTGCTGCAGGCGCTTCAGGCAGACAAAAAAGTCAAGCAAGGGCGGATCCGCTTCGTTCTGCCCCGCCGGATTGGCCAAGCGGAGCTGACCGATCAAGTCGAGCTGGCGGATGTGCAGGCCGCTCTGGCCGCAATGACAGCAACCTCTTGAACCCTAGAATTAGGAAGACCTGAGGACAAGAAAGCATGGGACGGCAACAACGGGTAGCCATCTTGGGGGCCACAGGAGCCGTAGGAATGGAGCTGCTAAAGCTGCTGGAAGAGCGCCGCTTTCCGGTGGCAGAGCTGAAGCTGTTGGCCTCGCCCCGCTCGGCGGGCACCCACTTGACCTTCAAGGGAGAACGGATCCCGGTGGAGCCGGTTGCAGAAGCGTCCTTTCGGGGTCTGGATCTGGTGTTGGCCTCTGCCGGGGCAAGTGTTTCCAAAACTTGGGCCAAGGCCATCGTCGAGGCAGGGGCAGTGCTAATTGACAACTCCAGCGCCTTCCGCCTGGATCCCGATGTCCCGCTGGTGGTGCCGGAGGTCAACCCCCAGGAAGCCTTCCGCCACCAGGGGATCCTCGCCAACCCCAACTGCACCACCATCCTAATGTGCGTGGCCATCTACCCGCTGCATCGCCACATCCCGCTGCGCCGCGTGGTGGCTGCCACCTACCAGTCCGCCAGCGGGGCCGGGGCCCGCGCCATGGTGGAGCTAGAGGAGCAAACCCGCGCCTACCTGCAAGGCCAACCGTTGCAGCCGCAGGTGTTCCCCTATCCCATTGCCTTCAACCTCTTCCTCCACAACAGCCCCCTGCAAGAAAACGGCTACTGCCAGGAAGAGATGAAGATGGTCAACGAATCCCGCAAAATTATGGGATCCCCCCACCTACGGCTGACGGCTACCTGCGTGCGGGTACCGGTGCTGCGCACCCACGCCGAGGCCCTCAACCTGGAGTTCGAGCAGCCCTTCCCGGTGGAACAAGCTCGGCAAATCTTGGCCCAGGCTCCTGGGGTGGTGCTCATCGAAGATTGGGAACGCAACCGCTTCCCCATGCCCATCGACGTGGCCGGCAAAGACGAAGTGGCCGTGGGCCGCATCCGCCAGGACATCTCCGAGCCCAAAGCTCTAGAGCTGTGGCTGTGCGGGGATCAGATCCGCAAAGGAGCGGCCCTCAACGCCGTTCAAATTGCCGAGCTGCTTTTGCAGGACTAGTTCACCACCACTGTCCAAGTAACAGGCCCGGCCTGAACAGGAGCGGCCTGCGTGCTGTTCAACGTGACTGGGGAGTTGGGGTAGGAGTAGGTGCCGGCTGGTGCCAAGGCCACTGCCGTTTTTACAGGGATAGTAACTGTGCAGGCTCCACCCCCAGCTACTTTCCTCCAGTGAATTGAGTGGTGTTCCCGTTAACCGGAGCCGCTGTCGAGAAAAAGAAGCGGGTAGAAGGGAAGTTCTTTTGGGAATTTCCCAGCCCGCTGGAAAAAGGGGAGAATCGAGAGGCGTTTGTCCTTGACGGAGAGTGGCTTGTGCATCCTATTGCAACGGGATCCCTGGCCAGCTTTGTGGCCGGATTAGCAACGGGGCTGGGGGCTTTGCCGGCGCTGTTTCTCCCCTCGCTCTCGGAGAGGGTGCAAGGGATCCTGCTGGGGTTTGGGGGTGGGGTGATGTTGGCCGCCACCTCGTTTTCGCTGCTGGTGCCGGGCACCGAGGCGGCGCTGGCACTGGGATATTCCCAGTTGGGGGCGGCCGTGGTGATGGTGGCGGGCCTGTTGTTGGGGGCGATCTTTCTGGAGAGTGCCCACCAGTTTTTTCCCCACGAGCACTTTTTCAAAGGGTCTGAAGGGGAGAACCGCGCCCACCTAAAGCGGATCTGGCTTTTTATCATCGCCATTGCCCTGCACAACTTCCCCGAAGGCCTGGCGGTGGGGGTGGGATTTGCCACCGGCCAAGTCAGCGATGGGTTGGCGCTGGCGCTGGGGATCGGCCTGCAGAACATGCCGGAAGGGCTGGTGGTGGCCTTGTCGCTGGCCAGCCAGGGGTACTCGCGGCTATTTGCTTTTGCCATTGCCCTGCTGACCGGGCTGGTGGAGCCCATCGGCGGCATCCTGGGAGCGACAGTGGTTTCTCTGGCGCAGTCCTTGTTGCCCTGGGGCATGGCCTTTGCCGCCGGGGCAATGTTGTTTGTGATCTCGGATGAGATCATCCCTGAGTCGCATCGGCAGGGGCTGGAGCGGGAGGGCACCTTTGGCGTTCTCAGTGGGTTTGTGGTGATGCTGCTGCTGGATATTGCTCTGGGTTAAAAAGGGATCCTGTCCTGACCTGGGTCAAGTCTTGACACGAGGTTTTGATGCTGAGCAACGAGCCTTTTCTGTGGCGGGGATCAAGGGAGCACGCCTGCCTGCTGCTTCATGGGTTGGGGGGTGGTGTCTACGAGTTGCAGTGGCTGGCGGAGCGGCTGCTGGCAGCCGGCCTGACGGTGCAGGGGTTTAACTACCCTGGCCACGAGCGTCCAGCACCCCGCATGCCCCCTTCCCGCTGGACAGACTGGTACGGGCGGGTTTTGGAACATTACCTAGCCCTGCGGCAGGAGTACCCGCGTGTTTCGCTGGTGGGGTTTTCCACCGGCTGCCTGCTGGCGTTGCACCTGGCCTTTGCCCATCCTGTTCACAAATTGGTGCTGCTGGCGCCGTTTTTTGCCATTCGCCACCACTGGTACTATCTCTTTCGCCCAGAGCAGTACCTCAACAGCCTGGGCTGGCTCTTGGAAGATGTCCCTCGCTTCCGCCTGCCGATTCGGGATGGCGATGCCCGCGCGCTGGCAGAAAAAGTGGCCTATTTTCACAGCTTCCATCTGACGGCAGTGCGCAGCGCCCTTGAGCTTATCGAGCGGGTCAGGGGGGAAGTAGCCAGCATCCAAGTTCCCACCCTTATCCTGCAGCCGCGCCAAGATACGGTGGTGGATCCTGAACAAGCAGCGTGGCTTTATCAAGAACTGGGATCCGCCCAGAAGAGCCTGCATTGGCTGGAGCACTCCGACCACATTCTCACGTTGGACTGTGAGCGGGAGACGGTGTTTGCCCAGGTTTGCGCCTTTCTCACCCAGGATCCCGCTCCAGCCGGATCAGCGTAACCCGTTGCCAGGCGCCGCCCTCGTCGTAGTCCCGCACCAGGCGCAGCAGGTGGCGGCCTTCCGGCCCTTCCGGAAACCAGCCTAGGCTGACGGAAAAGCGGCGATCCCGATGCAGGGTGGGGATGGGCAAGGGATCCGGCCCGCCAATCCACAGCCCCCCCGGCAAGGGAGCCCGGATCCCTGTTTCCTCTTCCCCCCAAAACTGAACTTCAGTTTCGCTGGGCAGGCTATCAACTGCAGAAAAGCTCTGGGCGATCCCCCGCCATCGCCCTTGTAGGGCCAGGCCCAGTTGCGCTTTGGTAAGTGAGGGAAAGTCGGCAGCAAGATCCAGCGCTTGGCCGCGCCGCTCCAAGATGACGGTCACCCCCACCAAGCGGCCCTGGGCGTCCCACTGTTGCACCAGCCGCGCCTTGCGATCCCCCCAGAGGAAGCCCTGCTCGACGGCAAAATCGCCAAATGGCGCCAGTTGCAGCCGCCCGTTGGAAAAGGAGCCATCGGGAAAAAAGCGCAAGCCGGGCGAGAAATCCTCATAGACCCAGCTCTGGCGGCTTTCTGGGGTGGGGGATCCCTGCGGGGGATAGTAGGCATTGGTTTGGCGGATCGCACCCAAATCCAAAGCTTCAAAGGTGATGAGGCTGCGCTTTTGGCCCACGAGTTCCCAGCCGTGGGTGGTGGGTCGATACTCGCAAAACAGGCCGTGCCATTCTCCCAGGTGCAGGGCCAGACATTGTCTCTGGGTTTTCATAAAGCCATGTGACGTAAGACTGGGGAGATGGCTTCTGTCCTAAGATCCTATCCGGGATCCCGTAACGGGCGGAGTCCTTTCGAGTTTTAGTCGTTGTGCCGGTCTGAAGTAGGATCCCAGTCCAGGTCTTCGTGGCGGTGTTCCCGTTCCCAGCGACGCACCCAATCCCAAATGCGATAGTGCTGCTCGGCGCTGAGCTGTGTGGGATCCTGAGCTAAGGCAGCCGCTTCTTCCCCGCTGAGCAAGGCAGCCAAACTGCCGATCTCCACCAAATAGCGGCGTTCTTCTGCGGTGGTGTGGGACTGATTGAGCCGTCGAATTAAACGACGTAAAGTAGCCATATCCTGACTCATAAGCCGACGCAAAGTAATCAACGAGGATCCAGCAAGGACTGGTGAGAACAGTGTAAGACCAGAATCATCAAATCATCAAAGAAACAAACGGAGCAGGCCAAATTAGCTCATCAAAGGATCGTCAAAAGATCCCAGGATGCGCACTTCTGGCTCCAGAAGTATCGACCATCGTTGATAAACCTTTTCTTGGGCCAAGCAAATCAGACGGTAGATGTCGTTGGCGCTGGCCTGGCCACAGTTGAGGATGAAATTGGCATGGCGCTCGGAGATCTGGGCCCCACCAATCCGGTAGCCCTTTAGACCGGTCTGCTCAATTAACCAGCCGGCAGGATAAGTTTCGGGGTTGCGAAAGACGCTGCCACAACTGGGCAGATGATAGGGCTGAGAGCTGAGGCGCTGGTTGAGGTTGCGCTGGGTTTCCCACTGCACCTGGGCCGGATCCCGGCCTGGGAGTAACTGCAGCGTTGCCCCCGTCACCGTCCAGGGCAAGTCCTGCAGGCGAGAGCGGCGGTAGCCAAATTGCAGATCGACAGGTTCTAAGCGGCAGGGCTCCTGCTCTTCATCCAAAATCTGCACTTCCACCAACACGTCCGCCATGGCGCGTCCGTGGGCGCCGGCATTCATCACCACTGCTCCCCCCAGCGTGCCCGGGATCCCGATGGCCCATTCCAAGCCGCTCCAGCCCCGCTTGGCGGCTGCCCGCGCCAGGTTAACCAAAGGTTCTCCGGCAGCGGCCCAGATCCTCCCCCCCTCCAACAGTTGCATCCCGCGCAAACGCCGGGTGTGGATCACCAGCCCCGGCAGGCCAGCATCGCTGATGAGCAGGTTGCTGCCCGCCCCCAACAGGGTGACAGGGATCCCTTGCGCCCGCGCCCAGGCCAAACATTGCTGCAGCTCCAGATTGTTGTGCGGCTCGCAATACCACTCCGCCTTGCCGCCCACCCGGAAGCTGGTCAGAGGGGCCAACGGGATCGCCGCTTGCATCCGTCCAGAGAGTCGGGCAACGCTGGAGGTATTGGGCACGCAGGGAGCTGTAGTCATGATGCCAATACCTCAGAAGCCCCCATCTCCCCGATCCCATTCTCCGCTTGCCCCGGCAATTTCTCCCCCAAGTCTGCCAGAGGCTGTTCCCCCACCCGAGCCGCATAGGCCCGCATCGTAGCGGCTATCTGCTGATTGAGATCACCTGCGCCCAAAAAAATAGCGAGATCTCCAGGCTGCAAAACAGAGGCCAACACCTGCGGCAATTGCGGCAAAGAGGACACGTAGCGCACCTGGGGATGGTGCTCCGCCACCGCTACGGCTAACCGCAAGCTATCGGAGCCCTCAGGGGACGCTTCTCCGGCCCCATAGGTGGGCACGATCACCACCACATCTGCATTCTCGAAGCAGCGGGCAAAATCTTGGAACAAGGCGGCCAAGCGGCTGTGGCGATGGGGCTGAAACACCGCCACCACCCGCCGCTGCTGCAGATGGGCCGCCCGCAGCGTGGCGCGAACCTCGCTGGGATGGTGGGCATAGTCGTCGATAAAGGTGACCCCGCCCACCTCGCCCTTGGCTTCAAAGCGGCGCTGCACCCCCCGAAACTGGGCCAGAGCAGAGGCAATCACGGGGAACTCCAGGCCCAACTGCCGCCCGACGGCAACGGCGGCCAAAGCGTTGCTGAGGTTGTGGGATCCCAGCACCTGCAGGCGGAGCTGGCCGAGGAGGGATCCCCTCTCCCAGATCTCGGCGGAGGTAAGATCCGCGGCGCAGACGATCTCGCGCGCCTGGTACTGGGCTTGGGGATGGCCGGCCAGGCTGTAGCCAATGTCCACCGCCAGGTGGGTGGCCACGTTGGGGCAATCTAGGCAAGCCACCAGGGTTTGGCTCTGCTGCCCGTACTGCTGAAAGGCCCGGATTACCTGCTCCAGATTGGCGTAATGATCGGGGTGATCCAGCTCGATGTTGGTGATCACGCCAATCTTGGGGTAAAGCCGCACCAGGGATCCATCCGACTCATCCACCTCCGCCACCCAATATTCCCCCTGGCCCAGACGGGCGTTGCCATCCCAGGCATCCATCTCCCCACCGATAATCAAGGTGGGATCCCAGCCCGCCGCCAGCAGCATGTAGCCAATCATACTGCTAGTAGTGGTCTTGCCGTGGGTGCCCGCCACGCCGATGCTGGGGCGATGGTTAAACAAGGCGGCCAGTAAATCAGCTCGATGCCAAACCTTTAGTCCCTTGTCTAGAGCCGCTGCCAATTCCGGGTTGCTGGGGCGGATGGCGCTGGAATAGACCACCTGGGGATCCCCGGCCAAACCCTCTAGAGTGTGGCCCTGAATAAAGCGTACCCCCAAGGCTTCCAGGCGACGGGTACGGCCATTGGCGGCAATATCTGAGCCGGAAACGCGAAACCCCTGCTTGGCCAAAATGTAGGCCAGAGCCGACATCCCCACCCCACCGATGCCCACAAAGTGATAAGTGGAAAGCAGGGGATTGAAGGGATCCCGATGCGGGAGCAAAGGCTGAGAATGAACCGGCGACGGCGTGACGGGATCCCCTCCTCCAATTGTCTCCACCATCGCAACTCCACCTCACTCCTTGCCACCACACCCAAAAAATCGGCACCTGCAGAGAGGCACCAAACAGGGCAGATCATATCAGGAATTCCTACGGCTAGGTAGCTTTTGCCCCTGAGGGCTGCCCAAGGCCGACAGATCAACCCAGATTTAGGAAAAAAAACAAAAGCAAGCACCCAGGAAAAACCTGGACATCCTCAGCTCGCAAAATTTACATTTATTAAAGAATTGGCGACACAGCAACCGTTTGCACGTTTGCGGTGCCCAACTACGGAACCAAAGCGAGTGGGGAACTAATGAATCGGCGGGTGCTCTGGTGGACGGCGGGAGCTGCGCTGCTGGGCTGTGCCAGCCTAGCCTGGCTGGGCCTGAGTCGGCAGGCAGCCACTCAGTCCATCTCAGAAAATGCTGAGGCGACAGTGGAAATCCGGCTGCCCCCCCGTATTGGCGCCCTGGGGCGCCTGGAGCCGGAAGGAGAAGTGGTGCGGGTGGCCGGCCCCCCGGGAGAGCGGTTAGGAGAGCTGTTGGTAGCTGAAGGGGATCGCGTGGTGGCAGGCCAAGTGTTGGCGCGACTGGAAAACTATGGCGAGCGCCTGGCGGAGCGGGAGTATGCTGCTGCCCAACTGCAAGAAGCCCGCGCCCGACTAGAGGCCGAGACCCGCTTTGGCCAAGCCCAAGTTGAAGAGGCGCGCACCCGCCTCAACCGTCTAGACGAACCGCAACAGTTGCAGATCCGATCCCAAGAGGCGGTGGTGGAGCGCCTTCGGGCGGAGCTGGCCGATGCTGAGGCCAACCTGGCTCGCTTTCAGACCCTGTGGCAGGAGGGGGCTATCTCCCAGCAGGAGCTAGACCAGAAGGCTCTGCTGGTGCGGCAACGGCAGGAGGACTTGCGGGCTGCCGAGGCCACTCTGGATCAACTGCGCCTGGCCCGCGAGCGGGATCTGCGCAACGCCCAAGCCCAGGTGCAAGCCGCTGAAGCAGGGCTGAGGCGGGCCCAAGCGCAAGTGCAACTGGGATCCCTGGCCCGCAACCTGGAGCTGGCCGAAGCCCGCCTGGAGCGCACCCTCATCCGCGCCCCCCGGGCCGGCCAGGTGCTCAAGATCCACACCCATCCTGGGGAAGTTATCGCTGCCGACAAAGGGATCCTCGAGCTGGGCAACACCGACCAGATGATGGTGGTGGCGGAGGTCTACGAAACCGACATCCTGCGGGTGCGGCCCGGACAACGGGCCACCATCAGCAACCGCGCGCTGCCAGAAACGTTGCAGGGCCGGGTCGAGCGCCTGGGCCTGCAAATCGGCAAGAAAGACGTGCTCAACACCGACCCCGCCGCCGATGTGGATGCCCGTGTGGTGGAGGTGTATATCCGCCTGGATCCGGAAAGCAGCGCCCGCGTGGCTGGCCTGACCAACCTGCAAGTGGATGTGGCCATCGAGGTCGAGGGGTAGGGGGGGAACGATGTCCGGCCTGTTCAGCGTAGCGTTTATCGGGCGCCGCATCCCGTTGGCCTGGCTGCAGTTGACGCGGGAGAAGATCCGCCTGCTGGTGGCCCTGGCGGGCATTGCCTTTGCCTGCATCCTTATGTTCATGCAGTTGGGCTTCCAAGACAGCCTGCTGGAGAGCGCCATCCGCTTCCATGTCGCCCTCAAGGGGGAGATCTTCCTGGTCAGCCCCCAGTCCAACGCCCTCATTGCCATGAACACCTTTTCCCAGCGGCGGCTGTACCAGGCACTGGGCTTTGAGGGGGTACGGGCCATCTCGCCCGTCTATGTGGGCTTTGCCCTCTGGAAAAACCCCCAGACCCGCCGCACCCGCAGCATCTTTGTGGTGGGGGTGGATCCCTCTGCCGACCTGCTGGAGTTGCCGGAGCTGACCCCCGACAAGTTGGAGGAGATCAAGAAGGCGGACGTGGTGCTCTTCGACCGCCGCTCCCGCAGCGAGTTTGGCCCCATCCCGGAATGGTTTGAGTCCGGTCGAGAGGTCTTTACCGAGGTGGGGAACCGCCGCGTCCAGGTGGGGGGTCTGTTTGAGATGGGGGCTACCTTTGGCGCCGACGGCACCATCCTCACCAGCGACCTCAACTTCCTGCGCATTTTTCCCCAGCGGGAGCGCGGCCTCGTGGATATCGGTGTGGTGCAACTGCAGCCGGGGGTGGATCCCCAGCCGTTGGTGCAGCAGATGCGGGCTTTGCTGCCGGAAGATGTGCGGGTGCTGTCGCGGGCAGAGTTTATCGATATGGAGCAAAGCTACTGGGAGGAGGGCACGGCCATCGGCTTTATTTTCGGCCTGGGGGTGGCCATGGGTTTCATCGTCGGCATTGTGATTGTCTATCAGATCCTCTACACCGATGTGTCGGATCACTTGGCAGAATATGCCACCCTTAAGGCCATGGGCTACACGGATACTTACTTGCTGGGGGTGGTGTTTCAAGAAGCTATTTTGCTGGCCGGTCTGGGATATATTCCCGCTTTTGCCCTGGCGGTTTTGCTCTACGATTTGACGGCCAATGCCACGTTGCTGCCAATTGCCATGACCTTCAGCCGGGCGGTGCTGGTGCTGCTCCTGGCGGTGAGTATGTGCTTTATCTCAGGAGCTATTGCCGTGCGGCGGCTGCGGGCAGCCGATCCCGCCGATATTTTCTAAAGTTTTGGCAAGGCGTTGCATGGGGGAGAGGAAATGGATTGTTGAATGGCTTGAACTCAACTGCCCAAAACTTCTGGGATCCTTTCAATGATCTCCGGCCAAAGGTTTCTGGATGGTTCAATCGCGGCAGTTTCCATGATGGCCCACGATAAGTTGTCAACCCAAGTTGTTTGAGATTTTGAGCTCCCTATGCTGCCTTCCCTTCTCGATCAAGCCGCCCTCGCCTCCACCCAAAATGCCGTTGAGCCGGTGGTCAAAGCCGAAGGGGTGAACCACTACTTCGGCGAGGGATCCCTGCGCAAGCAAGTGCTTTTTGACATCAACTTCGTTTTGCAGCCGGGGGAGATCGTGTTGTTGACCGGCCCCTCCGGCTCCGGCAAGACCACGCTGCTCACCCTCCTGGGAGCCTTGCGCTCGGTGCAGGAGGGCAGCTTGCGGGTGTTGGGGCAGGAGCTGCGGGGCGCCCAGCCCAACACCCTCATCCAGATCCGCCGCCAGGTGGGGTACATCTTCCAGGCCCACAACCTGCTGCGCTCCCTGACGGCAGCTCAAAATGTGCGTATGGCTCTGGAGCTGCACAACGGCCTTTCCGCCCAGGAAGCCCAAGAGCGGGCGGAAGCGATGCTGGCGGCGGTGGGTCTCGAGGATCGCGTCCACTACTACCCCGAACAACTTTCGGGTGGGCAGAAGCAGCGGGTGGCCATCGCGCGGGCCCTGGTCAGCCACCCCAAATTGGTGCTGGCGGATGAGCCGACGGCAGCCCTGGACAGCAAGTCGGGCCGCGAGGTGGTGACCCTGATGGAGAAGTTGGCGCGGGAGCAGGGTTGCACCATCCTGATGGTGACCCACGACAACCGCATCCTCGACATCGCCGACCGGGTGCTGCACATGGAGGATGGACGGCTGGAGAGCCAGCCCCTTGCCTAGTTTGCCCCGTTGGAGGCGTGGCGGCGGTACCAGTCGATGGTGCGCTGCAGCCCCTCCCCCAGCCCCACCTTGGCCACAAAACCAATCCTCTCGCGGGCCTTGGAGATGTCCAGGCAGCGGCGCGGCTGGCCGTTGGGCTTGTCCGTTTGCCAGCGGATCTCGCCCCGAAACTCCATCAGCTCGCAGATGAGGGCAATCAGATCTCGGATGGAGATCTCCTCGCCGGTGCCCAGGTTCAGGGGCTCGGAGCTGTTGTAGAGCTGGGTGGCCAGGAGAATGCCGCGGGCGGCATCTTCGGCGTAGAAAAACTCGCGGGTGGGGCTGCCATCTCCCCACACCTCGACGTAGTTCTGGCCCCGCTGCTGCGCCTCGTGGACCTTGCGGATCAAGGCCGGGATCACGTGGGAGCTTTCCGGATCGAAGTTGTCCATGGGGCCGTAGAGGTTCACCGGCAGGAGGTAGATGCCGTTGAAGCCATATTGCTGCCGGTAGGCCTGCAGTTGCACCAGCAGGGCTTTCTTGGCGATGCCGTAGGGGGCGTTGGTCTCCTCCGGGTAGCCGTTCCAGAGATCTTCTTCCTTGAAGGGGACGGGGGTGAACTTGGGATAGGCGCAGATGGTGCCCACGCAGACAAACTTCTCCACCCCAGCTAGATAGGCGGCGTGGATGAGCTGGGATCCCATGATCAGGTTGTCGTAGAAAAGCTCCGCCGGCTTGGCCTGGTTGAGGCCGATGCCGCCCACGTGGGCCGCCAAATGGATGACGATATCTTGCCCCTGCACCACCTCTTGGCAGACTTCCCAGCGGCGCAGGTCGTGGGTGCGGGAGCGCGGGATCCGCACCTGCTCCGGCTTCACCCCCAGCACTTGCAACTGCTGCAGCACATGTTTGCCCAAAAAGCCGCTGCCCCCCGTGAGCAAGATGCGCTTTTGGCTGAGATCGATGGCACTGGGCACACTGTTGAGCATCATGTCCGACGCGGAAAATCCCCGGCTTCCATTATGCGGCAGATGGGATAGCCGTATCTCAGAGCTGTTCGGCGATGGCCATTGACAATCGACAGGTGAGGTATTCAACTCAAAACCTGGACAAACCGCCCCGGAGACAGAGCAGGGATCCATTCGTCCACTTGTCCATAAGCCTGTTGGGCGAAACGACGGGCCAGGGCTGGCACGATGGCCAAAGGGTTGCTGAAGCCGGAAAACAGTTGCAGGCCTTCCCAGCCGGGCAGGGATCCGACCAGAGGCTGGTGATCGGCGCTGAAGGCCACCAAGCAGTGATACCACCGCCCGGGCAGGCGGGCCACCTGGGGCAGGTAGCGACCGGCCTGTTCCCGGATCTGGGCTTCGCTGGCAGCGGCATCCACCTCGGCCATGGGATCCGTCAGCACCCGGCTGATCTGGCCCAGGCGAATGCTGCCGTCCACAAATTGCAGGATCCCGACATCCAAAATCGGCGGGCAGAGCTCCTGCCCCGGCTCATCCCAAAAGGGATCCCGGTCGGGGTGGGCCGCTTGCCGCTCCAGCTCCAAACGCCGCACGGGCGCGCTCATGACGATGCTTCTCAACCGCACCTCTGCAGGCTTCAGCTCGAGGGATTCGGCGTGGGTGAAGTAGATAGGGGCCCGGATCCCGGCCTGGCGCAACAGAGCCCGCGTCCAGCCGCCGGCGCACACCACCACCTGGGCTGCGCCATAGAAGCCTGTATCGGTCTCCACGCCCGTAATGTGCTGCCCCTGTCGCCGCAGGCCCGTCACGGTTTGCAAGAGCAGGGATCCGCCCAGGCGGTGGAAAGCCTTCTGAAAAGCCAGCGTCGTCAGCCAGGGGTGAATGTGGCCATGCCGGGCCCAGAGCACACCCTCTAGGGCCGCCGGATGCAAGAGGGGCTCCAGCTCACAGGCCGTCTCTACAGAAATCCGCCGGGGTGGGATGCGACAGTCGGCCAGATCTGCTTCGACAGCTTCTAGCTGGTGGCCAGGGGCAATTGGCAGGAGCAGATCCAGCTCGCGAAAGTGAATATCCGCCTCCAGCTCCTCTGACAGGATGCGGTAGCGTTGGATCCCTTCTTCCCCCAAAGCTTTGAGCAGGGGGGTTTTCCCCGCCCAATGGGCCAGGCCACCGTAGCTGTAGCGCGTGGCACTGGGCGGCAGCGCTTCCTTCTCTATGAGGAGAACGGATCCCCCTTGACGGGCCAGCTCGTAGCTCAAGGCCGCTCCGGTGATCCCGCCGCCGATGACAATCCAGTCGTAGTTGGCCATGCTGCCCTCGTTACCCTGAACTTCATCTTGCGGCAGAGTGGCTCTGTTCAGGGTAGCAAGCGCAGCAGAACCTCAGCGGTGGCGGATACTAGCTGAGGAGGAACCCCCAGAGGGCCTCCCTGAGTCCTAATTGAGTGTTCCCGCCGCAGTTCAACGGTGTTATAGAGTGATCTGGCGTTCATCGTGGTCGATAGCGGAGCAAGGGCAAAGATATGAAAGAACTACTTCAAACCATCAACCGCAGTCTTTTGGAGATGGTGGGGCGAGGCATCGAGCTGTTGCCGGGGTTCTTGATTGCCGCGGTGATCCTCTGGGCCACCCGCTATGGCGTTCGGGCGGTGCGCCGCCTGGTGGGATCCGCAGCCAACCGGTGGATCCCCAGCCCTTCCCTACAGATGCTGCTGGTGCAGATCGGCCAAGTGGGTGCTTGGGTGGTGGGGATCCTGGCAGCCAGCGTGGTGGCTTTCCCAGATCTGCGCTTGGGAGATCTGATCGGGCTGTTGGGGTTAGGGTCGGTAGCCATCGGTGGGATAGCGGGCCAGCAGCATTTGGAACCGGCTCTCCCCCAGCAGCACCGCATTGGGGTTGGGATAGGTATCTTGAAACCAGGCTTGTAAGCGGGCGATGGCCGCCTGAAAGATCGCTTCTGGGACCGACCAGGAGCTGCTGTAGCAGCGCTGGGCGTATTGCTCAAACAAGGCTTGGGCAGTGAAGGTCGTCTGCCACTCTGCCGCCGTTACCTGCTGCCCATGGGCCCCTTGAGCCCACAAAAACGCCTCCACCTGCTCGGCATTGGCCCCCACCTGTTGTGGCTCAAATCCCAGCTCCGCCAGAATTTGGGCCCATCGCAGCTCAAAGGAGTGGCGGGCACTCGTCACCCGCTCGCCGTAGCCGTAGAGATAGACCCCACTTGGCTTGAGCACGCGCCGGATCTCGGCGATTGCCTGTTGCCACTCGCAGATGAGGTGCAACACATGCACGGTGATCACCACATCGAAACAGCGATCCCCATAAGGCAACTGGGTGGCATCGGCCATCTGCAGATGCACCTGCGGCGGCATCTGGCCCAGGCTTTGTTCAACGTAAGGCGCGGGATTCCCCACCCGGGTGGGGAGGGATAGCGCCTCCTGACTGATTCTGGATATATCGCTTCACAATTTCTAGAGGTGCACCGCCGCATGAGACAATGCACTTAGAATCATGCCAAAGCTTAGCCTTTCCCCAGGACACTTTATTGAGCTGTTCCGCAAACTGTTGTCTTAGTATGCGACTTGATGCTGACTTGAGAAAAGAAACGAGGTTA